>NZ_JAZFTO010000382.1:0-9162 GCF_036446775.1 Candidatus Desulfatibia sp. | reverse complement strand
AAGACAATAGGCTGATATACGAAAATTCCACCTTTCCGTAGTTTCAACGAGAAGATCAACAAACATCTGGTAATCCAGCTTGTCATGAAATATCTTCTCGCCTCTTCTGCCACGGTTCATTACATGATACCAAGCATTCGGATATTCTATTCTCAACGGCCTACTCATAATAAGGTTGTCCCTACACAATCAATCTACATGAGTCAAGAGCAGATTTGACCCCTAAATCTCATAATAAGGTTGTCCCTGCACAATCAATCTACATGAGTCAAGAGCAGATTTGACCCCTAATCTGTTGTAAAACTTGGTTTTGTATCTTTTCCCATCGCTGGCAGTTGTCAAGTCTTTCTTGACAACTGAACGTTGATCCAATTCACCTTCTTTGAATATGTTACGGATATGCAGAAGCAAAAGGGTCAATTCTGCTCTTGACACCAGGCGCTCAATGGCGTATTCTACCAGGCAACTAGGAGGTGAAAGTATGGCAACTGCAACAGTACGTATTCCCGAGCAAAAAAGGGATATCCTAAAAGTACTTGCAAGTATTGAAAAGAGAGAAATGAAAGAAATTCTCTCTGACCTTATCGATGAATATATTGAACGGCACAAAGAGACCTTAGACCTTCTTTCCAAACCGGAATGGGTGGTAGCTATAGAACCGGGAAAAGCGGAAATAGCTAAAGGCATCAAAGGGAAATCTCTTGAAGAACTGGAAGATTGAAGTCAAACCGACCGCAGAAAAATATTATTTAAAACTTGACAAAAAAGCACGAACAAGGATGAAGGAAGCTCTGCGCGAACTGGAAAGTGTTGATGCCCCTTTGTTGCATCCTAACGTCAGAGCTCTGACCGGAAAACTCCAGGGAGATTTTCGTCTCCGGGTCGGAAAATGGCGTATTCTATTTACTCCATATATTGAAAAAAAGATAATCTATGTTTTTGCTATCGTTCCTCAAGGGGGAGCCTACTGAGGTGTAACCATGAGAGATGAATATGATTTCAGTAATGGCAAACGTATTCCGGTAATTCCACGTGATTCTATATCGAAAGAGAATTTAATTATGTCGCGAAAACTTGTAAATAAAATGAAAAAGATGCCGGGGAAAGCTATCAGACGCCTGGTTAAAACACAACAGAGCCTTGAAGACCGCGGACAGATCTGGGTGGACGAGCATGGCAAAAAGCTGCTTATAAAAATCTTTGGTGAAGAAAGCTTAAAAGCTCGCGGGAAAAATCTCAAAGAAGAGCTTGTAAAAGGACTTTCCAGAGTCAAGAACGGCCTTGCAAAAGAAACCAAAGAGAACAAAGAGATGCTCGATACCTACTATCGCTTTACCCGTGGAGAGGCAACCAGCAAAGAGATGGATAAGGCCAACGAGCAATTCAGGAACTTGCTGAAAACATTAGGGATGGGAACACTGCTCTTGATCCCTTTGAGTCCCCTTACAATTCCTACATTCGTCAAGCTCGGAAAGCTATTCGATATAGATATATTGCCTAATTGGTCAAAAAAATAAAGCATCCCCTGCTATGCGTGATCTTCGGCAAACTCAGCGCTTGCAAAATTCAGGTGTTACGATTTTATGAAAAAGATTCTTAAAGCTTGCTGTTGTAGTTAAAGGAGGACCGTCCGTGGATACGGAACATAGTGAAAAACCTTCTGCCGAGTGGTTGACGGGGGTGATAACGAATTTCGTTGCCGCTTCCCCTGTGAACAGTTTTGATGCGCCTTTAATGGGAAAAATGTGGGATGTTCCCCTGGTTGGCTTTTCCCGCGGAGACGATCCTGTTTATCAGGAGTTCAAAAGCCACATCGGCTCTTTTTTCTGGACACCGCAGGAAATCTTCCAGCTGACTTTTCCTGATCCGGAGTCAGTTCCGCAGGACCTAAGTGTTATCAGCTGGATTCTGCCCCAAACCAGGGCCACCAAGGATGAAAACGCGGCCCAGAAAGTTTACCCATCCCGACGATGGGTAATCACGCGTGACTCCGGCGAAAAATTCAATGTAACTTTACGCCGGCATCTGGTTGAGACCCTGATGCAAACAGGAATATTGGCAGTGGCTCCCCTGCTGTCGCCTCATTGGTCTCGACAAACTTCCCAGCGCTATGGCTTTGCCTCCAACTGGTCAGAGCGCCATGCCGCCCATGCCGGCGGGTTGGGAACCTTTGGGCTCTGCGATGGCCTGATAACGCCCTTGGGCAAAGCTGTCCGCGCCGGTTCGGTAGTGGCAAAACTGACCGTCCCTGCTACTCCCCGGCCTTATCAGAATCATCAAGAATATTGTCTTTTCTACAGCCATGACACCTGTCAGGAATGCGTGCAGCGCTGTCCGGTGAAAGCCTTGAGTTCCAGTGGGCACGATAAGGATAGATGCAATCAGCACCTCAGAAGTACGCGGAAATATATACTGGAGAATTACAGCATTGATATGAATGGCTGCTGTGGGCTTTGCCAGGTGGGAGTGCCCTGTGAGTCCCAAATCCCTCGGGCAAAGTTGGAGTAAAGTTTAGTTTCTCGAGACGGCAAAATCTACCAAATAATGCCCGTTATATCGCCCGTTATCATCTTTGATGATATGTCTGATTTCTGATGTCAGGTATTCCGGCAGATCAGAGGCTACAGCTGGATTGTATTTCAAATTCAATTTATCACCTACCTTTAAATGTTTTAAAATGACGGAATCTTCCTTTACCAAAATAGCTATTCCCGCAAAAGGACTATTCCTGATTTTAAACATGTAGACAGGCTCTGATTTGCCAACTGTAATTTCCACACTGCTGTAACGGTCGATTATCGTGCCGGGGTTGGATCGAGTTTCTATTTTTTCAGTCGTATCCATAATTCTTGCTTCTGTTTCTATGGTTCCACCGCCACCTGGTAACATGGAACCAAAAAATGCAATCATTCCTTTAAATCATTCCTTTAAGTTCGAAATATGCAATAAATGTGCCACAGATTAGCGCAGGAGACATGCCTGGACTGCTCTTCAATTATAACCTATTATATATTAGGGTCTTATATAACAAAACAAAGAAGGGGGAAAGTTTGGTGTCGTGTCAAATAGCATTGTATGCTTGTAAAAATATTTTAAAACTAACCAAGATGTGTAAATATTTTAAACAGTTCGTCATTTTTTTGCCGTGCTCAATTGTGTGATTTCTTGACAAAATCTACTATCATTGAATGTGAAATTCGGGTTAACCCGGGGGGCTTCAATCCCCGGCGGTCGCGCCCACGATTACGTGCGTTGCGGTTCGGCGGGTGGTAATAATGCCGGCTATGCAGATCAATAAAGCCCCGGCCCATGTCAGCAAATCCAGCGCTTCTTCCCAAAAGATCCAGCCAATGAAAATTGCAAAGACAACATTTGAGTAAGCGAAAGGGCCAACCTGGGCTGCCGGAGCAATGCTATACCCTTTGGTAAGGAAAAATTGCCCGATTGTGGCCAGCAGGCCGATGAGAACGAGCAGCCACCATATGGCAGGCTGCGGAGACCGCCATGACCACAGCAGGGGGCCGGCGGAAAGCACGGTTGATAAAACCGTAAAGTAGAACACAATCCGGATAACCGGTTCTGTGGCGGACATGCGACGGATGCTCACCATTGCCATGGCGGCAAGCACGCCGGCCCCCAAACCCACAAGCGCAACCGGTTGAAATATTCCTACACCGGGTTTTAGAATCAGAACAATTCCGAAAAAGCCGATAATGATTGCCCTGCGCACATTACGGGCTACTGGTTCACGCATCCAAACATATGCAATCACTGGAATAAACAGGGGGGCCGTAGCAATGAGCAGGTAGGCTTCGGAGAGTTGCAGGCGGGCGATGGCATAAAAAAAACAGTACATGGCTCCCAACCCTGTTATGCCGCGCAACAGGTGGAATTGGAGGCAGTTAGTCCTGATACCGCCGAACGGTCGACTGTACCAGTACCACGGCAGGATAAAGACAAGCGCGCAAATATTTCGAAAAAAAACTACCATCTCATTAGGAAGTGAGGCAGAGACAACCTTCACCAGCGCCCCTAAAATTGTAAGTACAAACGAAGCGATCAATACGTAGAGAGCGCCGGCCAGGGGTTGATTACGGTAATTTTCTGTTTGGGTCGCGGGATTCATCTGGTTGTTACCCTACTTGAATTTCGTTTTATTGTCACCAGAATAATGGTGCCCAGGATAATACCTCCACCTAAAATCGTTCTTAATGCCGGAACCTCGCCAAACAACACCAAAGCAAAAATGATGCCATAAAGCGGTTCCAGGCAGGCAATGATGCTTGCCAGTTGCGCCTTAACGTGAACAAGACTCCTGACAAACAGAACATGGGCCAAAGCCGTGCAAAAAATGCCTAAAATTGCCAGCCAAGCAAAGTCAGCCGGCCGGAGATACCAATCTTTAGAAATTAAAAAGGGTAACAATATAACGGTTGCAATCCAATTTTGATAGCAAACAATCACCATTGGAAGATAGGTGCTGACGTACTTTCGATTTAATACAGATAAGACCGCAAACGTAAGCCCCGATATTGTGCCCCAAAACGCCCCTTGGGTGATATTGTTTTTAAAATCGAATGATGGAACTACTAAGACTAAGCCAAGTAGAACAGAACCTGCAAATAAAATATCAAAAAGACGCAATTTTTCTTTAAAAAAAAGGGCTCCATGAAAGTGACGAATAAAGGAAATGTGGAAAATGTGAGCAATCCTACAGCAACGGTTGAGATCTGAATGGCGTGAAAGAAAGTTGTCCAATGTACGGCCAGTAAAGCCCCGAGCAAAACAAGAACCACACGGTCCTGCCTTGATTTCGTCCGAAGCGGTATTGATGAGCACAAGAGTATGGCACCCAGCGTAAACGAGGCAAACAGGGTTCTGCCAAATACTATTACTAAAGCCGGCAGTGCCAGCAGCTTTCCGAACAGGCCGGCAAGTCCAAAAAGCATGACGGCAATATGAATTTCGAGCATACCATGGCGCTTGGGGGTCATTTCGGAAATCTTCTTTTTTTTATTTAGATCCCCGTACGATCTTGCGGACCTACCCCGATTAAATAGGATGGGGCATTTAATTGGGCAGGCGGGGCAGGCAGGATTTACCCCGTTCAGAACATTCAATGCCGTTTTCCAATAACCGTTTCTTTTTCCATCTGTCAAGTCGGTGTTAGATAAACACAACACTCTCTTCAAAAAAGGTTGCGGAAAGTAACCCTTGTCGCTCTCTTTGCGTCAATATTGGCATACATATTTTGGAACAAGTCTATCCAAATTATAGGAGCAAACAAAACGGGTATTTTTATTCATCTCATACCGGTGTTTAGCATTATTTTGGCAACCATCTTTCTAGGTGAAAAGTTAAGAGGATTTCATATAAAAGGGACTATCTTAATATTTTTAGGAATATTTTTAACCACCGCCGGAAAGATTAAGGTTCCAGCTTCGAATTCAAGGCAGAGAGGAAAAATGGAGAGGTATTTATGACTGATCATACAGTATCACTATTGAAGAACGATGCGGGGGAGACCATCGGTATAGTTAGCATTGTACGAGACATCACCAAGCGCAAGCAGAAGGAAGAATAAAACACATTTTGTGTTCCAACTTTTATTCTAAAATTCAAGATACCTGCTATAGAAACAAAATATCAATGGCCTGAATTTTTTGAGATACCTCAATATAGTATCACCAAACGATGGTGTGGCGATATCTGCCTTGTATCCTGGCGCCACAAAGCCCTTAAATGGCTGTGATACGTAACGAGTACCACACCTGAGCAGGCCCTCGTCTTCAGGTTTGATTGTAGGCCGGAAAAATCAATATTTTGTGGTTTCTTTTTTATAGGCTCGATGCTTGATAACCTTGGATCTTCAATTTTACACCCCGCATTAAAATTGAAGATTTGGCATTATAATCACAGATTTTAAAAGTCGAATAACAGTAGAGACGGTCTAAGAAAATTCAACTCATAAGTTTTTATGAAACTTCCGAGTTAGCTTCACTCTTTGCCAAAAGGGCCACGGCGGCAAGAATCATAACTCCTCCCAGGATTTTGGGCATGGTTATTGTTTCTCCCAGGACGATTATTGCCAGCGCAATGGTTACTACAGGCTCCAGTGTGGAAATCATGGAAGCATTGGCAGGATCGATTCTTTTGAGACCGGCAAAAAATGTCACGATGGCAAGGGCTGTTGAAATCAGGGCAATGGCAAGCACGGCAACCCACCCGGTCGACGTTGCAGGAAATTTTACACCCTTGACGGCAACTATGGCGCTAAAGACAACCCCTGCTGCAATTATTACGGTAGTTGACGCAGCAAAGGCGTCCACATCGGAGATGGCCTTGCTGCCAACGATGATGTAAATTGAATATAGAACTGCGGCCGTAATCGCTAAGACAATACCAAGGAACTCGCCTCTTCCGCCATCCAGTCCAACGATAAGTATGGTCCCGCCCAAGGACAGCGAAAGTGCCACCATTGTTAATATTGTGACCGGTTTTTTGAAAAAGATTGTCGCCAGCAAGGTAACAAAAGCCGGGTAAAGATAAAGAAGGATGGCCACTAATCCCGCAGGTGCCATTGTCAGCGCTGTGAAAAAGGCCAAAGAAAGCCCCACATAACCGAGTCCCCCCATACATAAAAGAGTAATCAGAGGGCGCCCGCGGGGAAAAGCCATGTCTTTTGCTGCCATGATTGCTACCATGAATATGGCGGCAATTGTAAACCGTAGAAAAAGAACTGTAACAGGATTTGTTCCTGCTTCATAGGCAATGCGGGCAAAAATGGCCATGGCACCGAAGGACGCAGCCGATACGGCAATCAGAAATACGCCCATCAAACGATCCATATGACCCAACTTTAAAATCTTAGACTCCGAATTCATTAATTTTTCCGTCAGAATTTCTTTCCTGTATCAAAATAAAATCGCGTTACGATTTTATAAAACTCCCGCAAGAAAGCTTGCGGGATCTTATTAATGAAAGGCTGAGTCAGGGTCGATCGGCTCAGTTTTTCACGCATAAAAACCACGGAATGCAGGGCGATGAAGCTGGGGGCCAGATACTGAAGCAGGATGGCGGCCGCTACTTTTATTTTGCTGATGGCAAACAGATAAGTAAACTGGACGCCGGCCATACCCACGGTGCCGAACATGATAAAATAAAAAATGTCGCGGCGGGATATTTTAAGCAGAGAGGAATAGCCGATCAAAAGGCCTAAAAACAAAAGGACCGTTGAAATGGTCAACCGCAGCTGGACCAGTTGAAAGGGAGTAATGCCGCTGTTAAACAAAAATTTGGCCGATGATCCTGACAATCCCCACATTAAAGCCGCCAGAACAACGTAGAAATAACCCCACCTATAGTTTTTGGCAGATTTTTTTAATTGCATAATATATTGAGATTTTGTAACAAGTTTTAAATGGAGAAACAGGAACCTCCCACCAGGATTACCTAACGGGGTTGGTTTTGGTCAGAAAGGGTGGAGAAAACGGTAGATAGTGACGCCTATAATTACTGCTGCCAGCACCAGAACGAATATCAACTGATCGGTATTAAAGCGACTCATAAAATCAAATTCTGTTTATCTTTCAGCTTAACTCCGATAACCAATAACGGATAAGACCTAATTGCGTTTTAACTCAATTAGGTCTTATTCTTCTTTGTCCAGGCCAAAGGCAGTGTGGAGAACACGTACCGCCAGTTCCGCATATTTTTCTTCGATGATGCAGGAGATTCTGATTTCCGAGGTACTGATCATTATTATATTAATGTTTTCCCGGGCCAGAATGTTAAACATCTTGGCAGCCACCCCTGAATGGTCTTTCATGCCCACGCCTACAACAGATACCTTGGCAATATTTTTATCGCCCAGCACGTCCTCGGCTTCGATTTCTTCGGCCACCCGGCCTTCGATTTCGAGGGCGGCTTCAAAACTTACTTTCGGAACAGTGAACGTGAGATCCGTATGCCCCTCGGCGCGGGTATTTTGAACGATCATATCGACGACTATACCTGACTCGGCGATCGGCGTAAAAATCTTAGCGGCAACGCCCGGTTGATCAGGAACCTTTTTTAAGGTTATGCGAGCTTGATTCTTGTCGTGGGTTACAGCGGATACCACCAGGCGTTCCATGCCGGAATCTTCATTGACAACCATGGTTCCCTCCTCTTCAGTGAACGCTGATCTTACATGGACCGGGACGTTATATTTTTTTGCAAATCCGACCGACCGGATCTGCAAGACCTTGGCCCCCAGGCTGGCCATATTCAACATTTCATCATATGAAATCGCAACAATTTTTCTGGCTTTCTTGCAGACATTGGGATCCGCGGTATAAATGCCGTCAACGTCCGTATAGATTTCGCAGATATCGGCCTTCAACGACGCTGCAATAGCTACAGCGGTCGTATCAGACCCCCCGCGGCCAAGCGTGGTAATGTTGCCGTTCTCGTCTATTCCCTGAAAGCCCGCCACCACAACGATGTTGCGTTCATCCACCAGGTCCTTTATGCGGCCGGCGCCTATGTCAAGAATGCGGGCATTGCCGAAGGCGCAGTCTGTATGCACTTCCGCCTGATAGCCGAGCAGAGACATCGCCGGATAGTTCATTGCTTTCAAGGTCATGGCCAAAAGGGCTGCGGTGGTCTGCTCACCGGTGGCAAGCAAAACATCTAATTCGCGCTTTTCAGGTGAATCGGTAACCTGCATGGCCATATCTATCAATTCATCGGTGACGCCGGCCATGGCGGAAATAATAACCACCACGTTGTTACCCTGATCATAGGTTTTTGTGATTCGTTTGGCTACATTGCGGATATGATCAATATCCACAACTGACGTGCCGCCATATTTTTGGACAATTATACCCATACGTGCTTTTACTCCCTATTTTTGGATTTTCGTAATAGTTCACCGCAGAGTCGCAGAGAGCGCAAAGGGTTATCTTTTTTTTGCTTTCCGCTGACCCCGCAAACTACAGCGGGACAGAGACGCCGGAAAGCAAAAAGATCCATCCCATGCCGATGATTCTACTGCTTAATTTATTGATATCCATCATCATATTAGTACTCTATGAGCTTTAAACAATAGTTTTTTTCTGCCCTCTCAGCAGAAAGAAAAATATTCATTGTCTTTGCGTCCTCTGCGACTCTGCGGTGAAC
>NZ_JAZFTO010000381.1:0-37181 GCF_036446775.1 Candidatus Desulfatibia sp. | reverse complement strand
GTCGGTTTTAAGTTGTTCTTCCACAAATTTTTCCAAAGGGACATCCCGCCCGAGATCATGCACCTCAAAACCGCCCACCTCAAACATCAGCTTAATTATGTTTTTTCCGATATCATGCACATCGCCTTGAACCGTGCCGATGACAACCTGTCCCATATTTTTCACATCTTCTTTTCTAATATGGGGCTTGAGAATATCCAATCCTACATACATGGCATCGGCAGCCATGAGCAGTTCGGGAACAAAATACTCCTGCTGATCATAAAGATTTCCGACGGTTTCCATTCCCGCCGCCATGCCGTACATGATGGCTTCAAAAGCATTAAGGCCCTCGTCTATGGCAATTTGGGAAAATTCCTTGGCCATGTCCTCATCGAATTCCACAACCGCCTCGGCCAGTTTTTTAAGGATTTCTTCTTTTCTTTCAGGTTCCATTTTTCCTCCTTCATTAATTATAGTCTTCCAACGGCAGGGGAAGCCTGCCTACCGTATTCCCGAACCGTCTTTACATAGGCCTCTACATTTTCCTTTTTTGCATCCGGCCAGATATCACAACCCGGCCATACCGCGTCAGCACCGTCGTCGATGCATTTTTTCATCACAGGACCCACTTCGGAAACATCACCGGTAACCAGGGTGCCGTACGGGTCAAAATTTCCAAACAGCAGCACGTCATCGCCCAATTTTTTCCGGGACTCAGCCAGGTTGTTTTTCTGATCCACGCTAATGGCGTCGGCCTCGCAGGCGTTCATCATCTCTATTATCAGGTCGGTAGATCCGCAAATATGATTGACCGTGGGGATCTCAATAGCATTGAATATCCTTTTGAGATTTGGCTGAATGAGAGTTTCCCAGACCCGCGGCGATAGAAGATCTGATCCGGTGCCCATTTCCCGAATGTTGATGTAATCTACCCCGAGCGCCTGGTAATGTTGGGCCACTTTGATGACCAGGTCGGTCATTTTAACAAGAAACGCTTCGGTTCCTTCTTTGTCTTTTCTAACACCTTTAAGCAACGGGTTTAATTCAACAATTTGTCCGGCCATAGTAAAAGGTCCCAATACCCATGCGCCCAGGACAAGATGATCGCCGGTCTCGGACAATAAAATATTAAAGGCTTCATCCACCAGGGGCAGGCGCCCTCTGCTTAAGAAATCTTCGGGAATTTCAACATCATCCAGCTTTTCCCACTTAGTGGGCACCGTAGGATAAAGAATGTCATCCGAATCCGCGTACAGACTAGCACCGCGACCCAAGGCTTCAGGCACGGTGCACATGTCGTAGGGGACAACGGCGGCGTCAAAACCGAACATCTCGGCCGTAAGCCTGGCCGATCGGGCGAGATATTCAGCCGATGTGTGAACTTCTGCAAATCGTATGCCCATCTCATTGATGACTTGAATGTTGACCATACCCATGCCGCTGAAACAGGGCATCGTATCGACGGGTTCCCGCTTGAAAAGGCGGGTTACTCGCTCTTTGGGAGTTAGCTCTGCCATATAACACTCCTTTCTATTTGTTCAGTTTCAAATTTAAACATGTACAACCTCCGTTGGCCAAGTGCCCAAAATCTATTTCCGGATGGGCCCTGGTTCGCTTCGCTCTCTGATGGAATGCTGGGCAATGGGATGTCCTAAATCCCGATTTCAGCGTGGATGAAATAATGTTTTGTACGACAAAAACTACTGAAGATTATTAAACAATGCTTGTAAGATGGCTATAGTCCCATGGATGATTTTTTAAAGAATATGGGACTATTTTTTCATTAGATCATGGAATATGTTTTATGATTCTTCAGAAATCGATATCTGGAGACTGAACATCTATAATCCCAAGACGAATAGCAAATTGAATCAAATGGGAAATATTGTTTATCTGCAGCTTTTCCATTATGTTCGCACGGTGGGTTTTGACCGTGCTTGGACTTATGCAAAGAATACCTGAAATTTCCTTGGTCGAGTGACCCTCTGTGATCATCTGAAACACCTCGCGCTCCCGGTTGGAAAGTTTGGTGTACAGATCTTCCCAAGAGGACTTTTTCTTCAAAGTAAGGTAATCTTCAACGACTCTTCGCGATATCGAGGGGCTCAAGTAGACATCCCCTTTCATCGCAGCCGATATGGCCTTGACAATTTCCGCGCCGGTTGAATCCTTGAGCAAATAGCCCGAAGCGCCCAGGCTGATAAGTTCGATGATGTAACGATCGTGAGAGTGCATGGAAAGGATGATGACTTTGGTTTGGGGAGCTAGTTTTTTAATTTGCCGGGTGGCTTCAATGCCGTTTAGCAAAGGCATTGCAATATCCATGATTACCAAATCCGGTTTTAGCACCTGCACTTTCTTAACGGCTTCTCGGCCGTTTTGCGCCTCTCCGATGACCCGGAGATTGGGCTCTGCCGCTAACAACTTGGCCAGCCCTTGTCGAACGATGGTGTGATCGTCCGCCAGAAAAATGGTGATGGTTCGATCAGTCATATGAACTGTTTTTTACGGGAATTTCAACCCGGATTCGGGTGCCGTTGCCTTTGGATGTGCGCAGAGAGAATTTGCCCCCCAACATAGCAGCTCTTTCTCTCATGGACAGCAAACCCAAAGCCTGTTTATGGCCGTTAAAGTCATTGGAATCAAAGCCGACCCCGTCATCTTCCGCCAAAAAAATGATCCGGGGGTAACCCTTTATGATGGAGAGTTTAAAAAGTTTGGCATCCGCATGCTTCAGGGTATTGGTGAGGGCCTCCTGGGAGATGCGGTACAGCATGCTCTCAATGGCGGGATCCACCCGCTCCTCAAATCCCACCATTTTAAAATCGACCTTTAAATCATGGTGCTTGGAAATGTCTGTCAAATATGTGTCCAGCGCCGGCTCCAGTCCAAGGTCGCTTAATATGGCCGGGTGCAGCCGGTAAGCTATACGACGCAATTCGTGGTAGGTACGGTTGATTTGCTTTTTAACGTCGAGGATATGGTCTTTTATGTGACTTAGTTCCGGATGCAGTTCTTTCGCAATGGTTTCCATGGTGAAATTAATCCCGGTAAGGGCTTGGCCGGCTTCATCATGCAGTTCTCGTGCGATGCGCTTGCGTTCTGATTCCTGGGAGTGGAACAGCCGGGCAGTCAATCCCTTGAGTTCTTCTCGATGCCGATGAATCGTCTCAAGCAGGTTTGCATTTTCAATGGCACCGCCCAGAAAATTCCCAAGTGAGCCCAATAGGTGAAAATCCTGTCCCCTTGTAATGTCTTTATCCGGTGGAACGTCCAATGCAAGGAATCCGGAAGCCTTTTCCTTTGCTGTGATCAAAAAACAGGTAAGCTCGATCGACCGCTTATTGTTGCGGCTCTTCAGCACGGCTCTGAAAGGTGGAAATATGGGTTCGGGAGTCAAAACGAGGCCTTTCTTGAGCAAGGAACTCATCAGGGCTATATCATGAAGCTTGATCCGGCCGGCTTTTCCGGTGATATTCGCCGGCAGTCCGTGCTTGCTCTTAAGAACAAAGGCGGATTTATCGTGATCGATTAAGAAAATAGCGCCGGCGGGGAGATCAAGCACCTCCAGCGCCTTTTTTAATGCGATCTCGAGCACAGCATCCAGATCATGGGTCCTGTTCATGGCAAAGGCCACGGAGCTTAAAACCCACAATTCACGGTGCCGTTGTCGGAAATTCCGAATGGCATCCATACGGGCCGTGATATCCTTGGCAATGCCCTGATAGCCGATGATTTCTCCGTCATTGCCCCAAACGGCATTGCCGCTGAGCAGGCAGTGAAGGAGGCTGCCGTCCCTTTTTTTAAATTTGGCCTCAAAGTCCTTCACAAATCCGTCGCGATCGATCTGTCTTTGGAACACCTTCCAATGCATGGTATTATGGTATACCTTTTCCGCTAAGCCCACTGACAACAAATCTTCTTTGCTGCTGTATCCCAGAAGGTCAACAGCGGCCTGGTTTACATCTTCGAAGGAACCGTCCTTAAGCGTGATGAAAATCATGTCCCTTGAGCCTTCAAAGATACAGCGATACCTGCGCTCGGATTCCTTCAGACTTTCTTGCAGTTTGTTATACTTCAATATGCGCGCTCCATGAGTATTGTTAGTTTGATATGTGTCGCCCATAAAAAACCTTCCGGATTTTTTGCATGGGGCCATATATGGTAGCCGCTTTTACCATCTGAACGGAGGATAACAACTCGGATTGCTGAGGCACCATGCAAGTTGAAAGGGGCTATGCAATTAACATAAATTACTATAAATATATGACTTTTCAAAAAATGTCAAGGATGGGAAAGACAGCGGCAGCTTGATACATGCCTAATTTATATTATCAGCACAATTAGCAGGAAACTTAAGATCTTATATCGGCATTTATGGAAGCGGTACCGACAACTAAATGCATCCACCGGCTTCAACAGGCCTTAAGATGAGGGCCTGCATCATGATCTGGTTCTTAGTGAACATTGCGAGTAGTAAAAGGCTGGCTTCTCTAAGCATAGAATATTTCCTTTAATACTATTCAATTTGTATGATGGTTTGGGTAACGACAACGTATCGTATACTTGAACATCTGGGTACCAGAAAAATTAATGAATTGTGGTCGTAATCTTAAATATTCAGGGGAGGAATTAGCGGTTGCGATATCACAATCCCTGGGAGCGCTTTCAGATTCAAAATATATAGCAGATATATGCACATGCTAGCTTTTACCCATACATATCGGATTGTTAATTTTTTTTGGGGTCTGAAAAATTCAATGGAGAAGGGCTTAAGCGTTATTGCTTAAGCCCTTCTTTTATTATTCATTGTTTTGGAAGGTCAGTTACTGTAGCGTAATTCAGATAGAGCGGTTACTTCTAGCTTACTTTTTGCCACCGCCCTTTCCACCACCGCCACCGCCTTTGCCGCCGCCTTTACCGCCCTTTCCGCTGCTGCCTTTGCCGCCACCTTTGCCATCGGCCCCTTTTCCGACCCCTTCCTTGCCTTTAGCACGTCCCAAACCTGAGCCTTTACCTTCGGCCTTGGATCCGTGCCCTTTGCCTTGGCCACTCTTCATATCCCTAGCTGTGGCCTTACTCATCTCTTTTTCCTTCTTTGCGTGTCCCAGACCCAAAGCACCGGGATGAATCCCTAATTCATTGGCAATTTGTCCCCAGCCCATACCAGCCTCACGCATTCCGGCAATATCGTCAGCGCTGACGCCTGCGGAACCTGCAACTGCGGCGTCAAGGCTTTCCTTCGCCGCATCCAGGGCAGCCTGTGCTGCCTCTTTTTCTGCTTCAGTCTGAGCTTCGGCTGACGTTTGTTCAGCTTCTGCCACGTTTTGCTGTGCAGCCTCAATTTCAGCTACCGCTTTGGCTGCTGATGCTTCGGCCAAGCCTTCGGCATGTGCTGCCTGGGCAGAATTTGAGAAGCTCGATTCTTCCGCATCGACATCGCCCTCTTGATCAGATGTATCCGAAGACTCGGTGCCAGTATCTGATCCTTCTTCCTGGGCCATGATGTATGCGGGATTGAAGATATAGGCCGCAGCAGCCAGTAAGGCTATGGCAAAAAAAACTCTCCAACTTTTTATGACGTTCATAGCAGTAACCTCCTTGCACTAGTTTGCGTTTATTTCTGTTATAAAACTCAACTTTTGATGTAAAAATCAGTTTTTCACCCAGTCATAACATTGTTTAGAAAGTTAAAAACAAATGAATCTCCCCGCCGCAAGCGGACGGGGTATTAAAAATAATAATAAAATACCGCCTATTTATTTTATGGAGGCGGTTATAAAATTAACCGATTCGTTCTCCTGAAATCGTTTTTTCCCGACTTTAATTGTTTCTGAAGCGCCAAACCAGGCTACTTTAAGTCTGGCCGATGTCAATGTTGTAAAATAATCGAGCAGGAACTTTTTGATGCTCTTGGCCCTTTGTTCGGCCAGTTTTTTGTTATTTTTTTGGTAAACAACGATATGAATGGAGACGTTTTTCGCATTAGTGAGGACCTCTCCAAAAAAATATAGAGATTCTTTTGAATCAGCTGTCAGTTTTGTCGCGACGGGCTTAAATTGGATTTTTCTCATGGTGATAGTGCGTAGACCAATCATGTGATTGCGATAAGAGAAATCACCCAGACTGTTCAAGTGTTCAACGGCACGCCTGGCCATGGGGCCCGCTCCGTAAAAGTCCAAATATTCTTTCCATGCCAGTTTTTCTTCTTTTGTTCTGCGTAATTTATTTATAATTAATGCACGGTTGTACAGGGAAGCAGGTTCGTCAGGCCATTTTTTAAGCACGAAGTTGTAATTTGCCAGCGCCTCATTGTACAGTTTTCTTTCCAGTTGAGTATGCGCCAGATAAATCCGACTTTGCAGGTGATTGGGATCTAATGTTAGCGCTTTCTCGTAACTCTTGTGTTCCATGTCACCCTGTTTATTCCCGGAATAGGCCACGCCGAGCCAGAATAAATAGTCTGCCTTGGAGGGATCAAGCTCTGCCGCCCTTTTAATATGGGTTAAACCATCTTTAGGATTATTATCCGCCAGATAGAGCCTTCCCAAATAGAAGTGAACTTGGGGCCTGCTTGGTTGTTTTTTAAGGTCATTCTGAAAAGCAAGGATTCCTTGTTTGTATTTTTTTTCCGAAAGATAATACTCACCCTTAACTATTTGTTTAACACCGCAGCCATTTGCCACAAGCACCAAAATCAGTAAGATCAACAGCTGTTTGCGTTGCATAGCTCCTCCCTTTAATCATTAAAAATTTTAAGCTAGTATAAAATATTTATATGACCGATAACCTACTAGATACCTGTATCGTGAATTGGGCAATGCTAATGAAACAAGTTTATGATACAATGAAAGATCATTGGCTACTGGCAAAACCCGTTTTCCTTTAACAATTTTATCGCCCTACAATCCCCCATCGCACAAGCCTACCCATCATTACCGGGTCGGAAGCTTTGCGTCCCACTCTTTCGAGAGGTTTGCCTTTTTCGAGCTTCAATCTTAATATTTAGAAAGCAAATAACATGCCAGGCTAAGCGAAAACCAGAGAATACCCAGTAGCCCTGAGATTTATTTAAAAATATCGAATGTCACGGAAACAGGCTCAGAGGGTTCAAACCATAAAAACCGTATACAAAAGTATACGGCTGTATGATTTTTCATACATTTCTTTCGTACAGGGATACGAAAAACCATGATCTTATTGGTTTTATGAATATTCAAAGGTTGTGATTGGGATGAAATTAATGCATGATTTGGGGTGGCAAATATAAAATATTGTATTGCCCTTATGGATGTTAATATTTCAAGGAGGGAGATAAACTATTTAAAAGTGAGGATGTCTTGCCTTATCGATAGACAACATCAGATTAATATCATTGAAGATTGGGTTTGTAAATCTTGTATTTGGGGGGGTGTGACTTTTAGTAGGCTCAAGGAATCTTCAAGTAAAGAAGAAGGGAATTTACAAAATTTGTCTCAGACAGGGGGATATATCCTCTGTACCCTCTGAATAATCAAATGTTCAAATAACCAAATAATCTATCTTCGGGAACGCACCGCAAAACCCCGGAAGCTGGGGGAGGCGCCGCGGGCGCGCCAGGTCTCGTAGCCGTAGCGGAAGTAGAAGTTCCAGGCCGACGACGAACCCTTGGTTTCACCAGACCACACATACCATCCAGTGTTTTTTAATAAAGGCGTCATGTTGCGCGTTCCAACATCTTTTCCATAAAGGGTTTCAAGTTCCTCTCTTGTAGGCATCCGCCAGCCACCGCCAGCTACTTGCAGTCTTTTTATCCATTGTTTAGCCCTGTTCCAACTTGTTGCCGTGCCAGGCCCTGTATACCATTCAAGTCCCGTTTTTTTGTCGTAAACAACTCCATCGGAATACTTAATAAAGGTAGCATCCCGGCCTACCACTTTGGAGTTTAAATCGGGAGTACTTGTCTTAACTTTTCCTATGAGTATAACTAAATAAGTGCCATCTGTCTGATAACCAACATCAACAACATTATATCCCGGCAACAATACCGCTTCAGCTTGGGATTCAATATAATCTGACTGTACAACAAAATCCTTTGCCGTTGTTAATGCCTTTACTTTCACTCCAGCACGTTCAATGGCTTCATGTTTTGCAAATAATACAGCTTCTTTATAATCCTGTTGTTTTGTTGTTTTCACGCCATCATCGACGCCTTTAATGTTAACATCAATCGTTCCTGCAATAGATATGCAAGGAGCTATTAGTAATGCAATTAACACTATATAGATCATTTTTAACATAGAACATTTCCTCTCAGACTTTTCAATTTGAGTGATAACTCGAATGCATGATTGCCTGAATCAGCTACAGCATACCGTTCAATTCCGTTTGCGATTACCGTTTCAAATCTTGAACTTTACCGATTTAAGGTTTAATGCACGAATCATAAACTCGGGCTGTAGACTACTTGCCAGAACCGTCACAAGTGCAGCTGGTTATAAAAAATGCGCCTTGATTATGCCATTGTTTATGTCTACCAAAATTGATCCGTATTGTCAAAAATGAACGGGCTTAAATCCCAGCAATCAGAAAACCAGGGCTGGTATCTTGCCATATCCCGGTTTCAACATTGATATCGAAGTTCTTCACCGCCTGAAAATCCGTATTAGTGCCGGTCCATAG
Organism: Candidatus Desulfatibia sp.; assembly: GCF_036446775.1. Taxonomy (NCBI): domain Bacteria; kingdom Pseudomonadati; phylum Thermodesulfobacteriota; class Desulfobacteria; order Desulfobacterales; genus Candidatus Desulfatibia; species Candidatus Desulfatibia sp. Next base: position 28,538 of record NZ_JAZFTO010000381.1, on the reverse strand, counting down.
CCGAAGTGTTCAGATTTCGTATCTTAGGTTTGAATTTTTTGAGATCGTTAAAGGTTATGATTGGTATATGTTATCTTGAAATTGTATCTCTTACTGTAATACAATTGATGAAAGGAATCTTGCATTTTCGATGCATAGGCCGGGACACAAGATATGGCATCAAAAAAGAAAGGCAGAGCGGTTAACCCTGCCTTTTCCTGTTCGGTTGTGCCCCATAAGCAACGGCATAATTTAGGCCTCCTAAACCGCATCCTGATTAATACGTTTGGGCGAAGAAATAAAACTTGAGTTAATACCTTCGTAGTGGTTATGTTCATAGGCAGATCCCATGGCTGAGAATTTCAAAGTAATTTAATAAAAAAGCAGAACCATTTACGACCCTGCTTCTTTTCGCTTAGCTTAAATTAAAAGGAAAATATCAACTCAATAGCGAGCTTGTTCTTCTCTCGATTCCATTTCTTCTTTCAGGACCGCTGTCGTTGGGATCACTGAACTGACGGCGGTCTTTACCAGAGCGTCTATCAACGTATTTCTGAATGAAATCCTCCAGATGTGAAATCTGATCTTCCGCAAGTTCACAAAATTGCACACAACATTGCCTTATTGCTAAAGAACTGCTCGGGGCTTTCTTATCAATTTTGAAATCTGAAATGGTTTTAGACTTTAGCTTCTGCATATAAATACCTGATCCAGAATAAAATATGTCAACTTCCAATGGCCCGTATATTTGATCTTCTTTGTTTACATACATAAATGCAAAACCATCTCTGCTAATGTCTTGGATTGGACCTATTTTGGCGCAATGGTCAGACTTAATGGATACAAATGCACCGCCTCTGACTTTAAATCGATCTTGTTTTCTTCTTTCAAGAAAGCTCCCCGCCGCAAGGCGTTCCCCGGCCTCCAGAAAGCTCGCTTCTCGTACTTTCTCCTGAAGCCCGGTGTCTTTATGGAGCTTTTGTCCAAACATCTCAATTATTTCTTTTCCTATTATCACGATTCTCCTTCTTATTGTTTGTTGCTCTCGCTTATAGTAGTAAATACAAAATAGACCGAAAAAGCAAGCAATATTTATGATGGTTGATCAAGAAATATAAAAACACCTTATGAGCGCTTGACAATCAGGTGCCTTGCTTACTTTTAACCATATTAACTAATTGATTTATTTATTAGAAATAAACTGTGGGTTTTGAATTTCAGCGCGTAATTTTTGTGTAATTCCGGTAACAATATGGCGGGAAAAAATTAGTGGGTATAATAGTGGGACTGCCAGCTATTTATGGCTGAATATGCGCTGTGCGCCAGCCTCTATCCATCCAAGGAAATAGCAAGTGGACTTGACAGGTTCCATGGAAATTTATGGAGAGACTTTGGGTAGGACACAACATATAGATCGTTATAAGAATAGCGGAAATGCAAGATTGCCTTAATCAACTACGGCCTACCGTTCAATTTCGTTTGCGATTTCCGTTTCAAATCTTGAACTTTATCGATTTAAGGTTTAATGCATAAGCCCTAAACCCAGCCTGTAGACTACTAGCCAAAGCGTGCAGTCAGAACAAGTCGAGGTTGCGTACAGGTGAGAAAAACAATATATTTACCCCAAAAAGGGTCGTCCTGTGCGTGATCTGGCCCGTAAGCGGATGTTCTTAGTTCAGCACAAGAACCGCTCATATTTTGAGTCTACAATCGTTAATTGCGCGCTGCTGTGCCAGAAAAGTCAGTGCTATGGTTATATTGGACATATGACACCTCCTCAGCTATTTTTACACATCATAAGTGCATGCAGGATATGTGTCACAGCATATGTGCAACAGATTCCAGATACCTTGCAGCGGCGCAATTCCCCCCTGCTTATTTCCAGGCTCAAATCTCGCCGGAAATCCATTAAAATAGTCCATTATGCCTTAAAAAATCATCCCCCGGACGATAGCCATCCCACTAAATATGGTATAAAAAGTCTAAAATATCATCGATACGCTTGGTGTTAAGAATGAGTTTAAGGGTATAATCCAGCGCATACCGATCAAGAAGTTGGTGACCGGATATGCGCATTGCATATGCCTAAAACGAATTCGTCAATCATATAAAAAAAGAGAGGATGAATCATGATTCTTATTGGTGAAGACTTAAATGTTATGTCCGGAGATTTCGCGCGCGTCATAAAGGAGCAGGAGCCGGGGCCGGTCCAGGAATGTGTCGCTCAACAGACGAAGAACGGCATGGACTACCTGGACGTGAATGTGGGGCCCGTAAAAAAGGATCCGGAAGGGACCATGGAATGGATCATTAATACGGTCCAAGAGGTTACCGATTTACCCTTGTGTTTGGATACCACCAATCCGGTAGCCATGGAGGCCGGCCTTAAGTTTTGCCAAAAAAAGGCCCTCATCAATTCCGCATCCGGCGCCACCGAAAGCATGGAAACCATGTTGCCGCTGGCAGCCAAATATTCGGCCGATGTGGTACTCTCCGTTATAAACGATGCCGGATTGCCGGCCGATGCAGATGAACGCGCAGCCAGTATTATGGAGTCGGCGGCCGTTGCAAATGAATTGGGAATTCCCAATGAGGACATCTGGGTGGACGCTGTTTTGCTGCCGATAGGAGTGGATCAACGCCAGGTAACAGCATATCTTGAATTCATACAGATGCTGCCGGATTTGCTGCCGGGAGCCAAATCCACATGTGGATTGTCCAATTTATCCTATGGTGCCCCCAAGGAACTCAAAAGTCTGCTCAATCGTACTTTCCTGGTGATGATCGGCAGATATAACCAGCATTCCACCATTGTCAGTGGCTTCGACCAGGAGCTTATTCGTCTCATCCGGGGAGAGGTGCCGGAAATTGTTGAGCTCATTCATCGCGCCATGGATGAAGAAGATATGGATATCTCCGCACTTCCTCAAAAGGAGCTTGAGTACGTCAAAACGGCTCAAGTTCTCATGGGAAAGTCTCTGTATTCACATTCCTGGTTAGAAGTCTAGTAACCGTTCACGGGTTCAAAGGTTCAGAGTTCAGAGGTTTACCCGCCTTTGGCGGCGCCGTAGGCGACCAGGGTTCAACGAATAAAGACAACGTTAAATCCCACCAGTGGCGGGAAGCCTGTGAACGCATGAAAGAGACAACCCTAAACCTCACCTGCCGTCGGTCGGGCAGTGGTGATCTCTGATTCTGTGAACCCAACAGAAAGGTAACCCTGAACGTTGAACGATGAACCTGTGAACGCATACGAAGTCTAAAAGGAGACAGATAATATGAAATATGAGCCACCGCTGGAGAAAATCTCTGAAAACATCAGAGAAGCCGTTTTGGGACACGGGGAAAAGGCCCTCAAAATAGGGGGAGAAAACACGTTGCCTTTCCATTCTTTTGAAGGGACACTTCCGAATCCGCCGGGACTTGCTCTGGAAATTCTGGACACAGAACCGGAGAATTGGGCCCCGTCGGTTTTGGAACCATTTGAAGATGTCGTCTCCGACCCTGTCAACTGGGCCAGGAAATGTGTAGAGGTATTCGGGGCCGAGATGCTTTGCCTTCGGCTTGTGAGCACCGATCCCCTGGGCAAGGACGGATCACCGCAAGCGGCGGCCGAGATTACAAAAAAAGTGGCAGATGCCGTGGATGTCCCGCTGATTGTATGGGGGACGAATATGGATGAAAAGGACGCACAGGTGTTAACGGAAGTTGCCCGGGTATGCGCTGGAAAAAATTTACTTCTGAGCCCTGTGTCCAAGGGGAATTATGAAAAGATTGCCCAAGCTGCACTGGAACACGGTCACGCCATCGTGGCGCAGGCGTCTATGGATGCCAATCTAACCAAAGAATTGAATATCGTCCTTTGCAAGTTTTTCCCACCGGAAAAGATTGTTGTTGATCCTACCGCTTCAGCCCTGGGTTATGGACTCGAATATACATTTTCGATCATTGAAGAGATCAAGCAATTCGGCCTTGCCGATAAGGACAAAATGATGCAGATGCCCATCATTTGTGATTTCGGAGGAGATTGCTGGAGAACCAAAGAGGCCAAAGAGAATCGAGAACAAGGCATCCTCTGGGAGGCCACAACCGCGATCTCGTTCCTTTTGGCCGGAGCCAATCTCCTGATCTTCAGGCATCCGGAGGCACTCAAATTGATTAAAGAGATGGTCGTTTAACGGCACCATTCCCATTGGGGCCAAGCCCCGAACGTGATATTTTGCTCACTTCATGAAGAAATAGGAGGTTTGTTATGGCGCTCAAAGGAGCGGAAATAATGAAAATGTTGCCCAAAACCAACTGCAAAGAATGCGGTTATGCAACCTGCTTTGCGTTTGCCATGAAGTTGGTTGCCGGGGGCGCTAAACTCGAGGATTGCCCTTATCTCGATCCGGAAGTTAAGGCACAACTGGAGGCCGCAATGGCCCCTCCCATAAAGCTGGTGACCATCGGAACCGGCGAAAATGCGCTGTCCATTGGTGAAGAAGAAGTCATGTTCCGGCATGAGAAGACCTTCTTTCACGAACCCGGCATCGCCATCTTGATCTCAGATAAGGGAGTCGAATCGGAAATTGAAGAAAAGCTAAAGCGCATCAACGCCTTTGATTTTGAAAGAATCGGACAAAAGCTCTCGATCAATCTGCTGGCGCTTTGCTTTGAATCCGGCGATAAGGACAAATTCGAGGCCTTGGTCAAAAAGGCTTATGAAACCACGGAGTTTGCGCTGATCCTAATCTCAGAGGATACCGATGTCTTGTTTTCCGCCGCCGCCCTGTGTGCGGACAGAAAACCACTCGTGTACCCCATAACCAATGAGAATATGAGTGCCGCTGTCCCCAAACTCAAAGAATTTGGTGTTCCGGCAGGCGTCAGGGGGGCAAGCATCGAAGCGCTCGTATCCGTGACATCGGATTTGAAAGATGCCGGAATCGAAAACATGGTTTTGGATCCCGGCTCAAAAAATATGGTGGAAGGTATTCAAAACCAAACCCTCATCAGAAGGGCTGCTTTGAAAAAGGGTTTCAGACCCCTCGGATATCCGACCATTGCCTTTCCCTGCTTCATGTACCCGGATAAATTCAAGGAGACGGTGGCCGCCGCCGCACTCATGACCAAATATGCCGGCATCGTGGTGGTGTCTCAAGCGGATGAGCACTTTATTTTGCCGTTGCTGGTACACAGGTTTAATATCTACAGTGATCCCAGGAGACCGATGACCGTCGAAGAAAAGGTGTACGAGATCGGCAACCCTGATGAGAAATCTCCAATCCTGATCACCACCAATTATGCCCTGGATTATTTTATTGTGTCTGCGGCCATCGAGGAGACTAATATGCCGGCCTATTTATGCATCAAAGGCACCGAAGGGCTGGGAGTTATGGCGGCCTGGACCTCCGGTAAGTTCAACGGGGAGGCGATTGCTGAATTTTTTGAGAAATACGGCATGCCAGACAAAGTGAAACACAGAAAGCTTATCATTCCGGGTGTGGCCAAAAAGCTGGTGGCCGAGTTGGAGGAGGATCTTCCCGGTTGGGAAATTATTCTGGGTCCCCTGGAAGGAAGCGATATTCCCAAATTTTTATCTGAGGAGTGGACGGCATAATGGAAGAGCTGGCCGCAGTCGAAGAACAACAAATTAAAGCAAGACTTGCTGAAATACTGGCGCAATGTGAGCCGGACCGAAGCCAGCTCATCCCCATTCTCCAAAAGGTGCAGGAGAGCTTCGGATATCTTCCCAAGCTGGTCATGAGCGAAATCGGGTCTTATTTGGGAATGACCGATGTTCAGATATATGGTGTGGCTTCGTTCTATAATCATTTTCGGTACATCCCCCTTGGAAAACATCCCGTCCAGATGTGTATGGGAACGGCCTGTCACATGGTAGGCGGCGAGCTGGTTCTGGAAGCCCTGGAAAGAGAGCTGGAGGTTGAAGTGGGCGGAATAACCGCAGACAAACAGTTCAGTCTGGATAGAGTCGCCTGCATCGGCTGTTGCGGGTTGGCTCCGGTGATGGTGATTGCTGATAAGATTTTTCCAAAAATGACATCCACCAAAGTGGACGAAGTGCTGGTCAACCTTAAACTGGAAGAAGCGGAAGCTGCCAAGGAGGAAGGTGAAGATAAAAGACTATGATGACATTTGATGAAATCAAGCAGAACGCCGTCGCAGAATGGGAGTCCCTGGAACAGGACGGAATTCCGGTGATACGGATTGGTGCGGCAACCAGTGACAGGGCTGCCGGCGCCCTGGAGGTCATTGCGGAATTCGAGCAAGAGCTTGCCAGGTTAAAGGTTGAGGCCAAGATCGTGCCGACGGGTTCGGTGGGGTATTGCAATTACGAACCCCTCGTGATCATCAGCAAACCTGATTATCCCCGTATCTGTTATAACAACGTTACGCCGGATGTGGTTTTGCGTCTGGTTGAAGGATATCTTAAGGAGGATGACCCCTGCATGGAACTGGCGCTGGGGACCCTCGAGGGAGGCGATGATGATACCCCACCCCATATCCCCGAATTGCCCCGGTCTGAACATGAGTTCAGGCTGTTGCTTAGAAATTGCGGTTTCATCGATCCGGAGAACATCAACCATTACATTGCCCTGAGCGGTTACAGCGCCCTGACCAAGGCCCTGGAAATGAATCCAACGGAAATTGTCGAGGAGATCAAGCAATCAGGATTGCGGGGCAGGGGTGGGGCCGGGTTTCCCTTCGGCAGAAAACTGGAGGCTTGTCTGAAGTCTGTCGATACGCCCAAGTATGTCATCTGCAACGCAGATGAAGGCGACCCCGGCGCTTTCATGGACAGGATTGTCCTTGAGAGTGACCCCCATGCCGTTTTGGAGGGTATGATCATCTGTGCGTTTGTTCTAAAATCTTCGCAAGGGTACATTTATACCCGCATGGAGTATCCCCTTGCGGTGCAACGGCTCAAAACCGCAATTGAACAAGCCAAGCAATTTGGGTTGTTGGGCGACAATATTCTGGGAACAGGCTTCAACTTTGACATCGAAGTGTTTCAAGCTGCCGGGGCCTTTATTTGCGGGGAATCCAGCGCCCTGATGTACTCCATCGAGGGCAAAAGAGGCTTTCCGCGGGTCAGACCCCCCCAGTCCATCGTATCGGGGTTTCGACAAAAACCCACCCAGCTCAACAACGTCAAATCCTTCGCCTATATCCCCGTGATCATTGAACGGGGAAGTGAATTCTTTGCGAACATCGGCTCCGACGGCAGCAAGGGCACCGCCGTTTTTGCTCTGGCAGGCAAGGTGAAAAATGTCGGATTGGTGGAGGTGCCCATGGGCACGACCCTGCGGACGATTGTGGATGATATCGGCGGAGGTGTAGCCGACGGCAAAATATTTAAAGGGGTGCAGATCGGGGGGCCTTCGGGGGGATGTTTGCCGGAATCATTTCTGGATACCCCCATCGACTTTGATTCCCTTCTGGAAGCGGGCGCAATGATGGGATCCGGCGGTATGATTATTATGGACGACGATAACTGCATGGTTGACGCCGCCCGTTTTTTTCTTGACTTCACCGTGCAGGAATCGTGTGGCAAGTGTGTCCCGTGTCGCCTGGGAACGACCCAGATGCTGAGCATCCTTGAGGACATCGTCGGCGGCAAGGGCAAATCTGAGGATATCGAACAGTTAGGCGCTTTGGGTGAAGATATCATCGCCGGGTCATTGTGCGGCCTGGGCAAGTCGGCCCCAAACCCGGTGCTGACGACCATCCGATATTTTAAAGCGGAGTATGAAGCCCATATTCAGGACAAACGCTGCCCGGCACTGGTGTGTCGGGACCTGATTACCTATTACATCATTCCGGAAAAATGTTACCGAGGGTGCGAGCACTGTATCGTCGTTTGTCCTACCGAAGCCATTGTCGAGCACCCCCAGCGCTATAAGGTAGTTGATCAAGAAAAATGCGTCAAATGTGGGAATTGTTTAGAAGTCTGTCCCCCCGAGTATGACGCGGTGGTCAAAATTTCACCCATCAGTGAGGTGCCCCCCGGTGAGATACCATCCGGTGAGGCGCCGGCCGACAAGGATGAATAAGCATGCAGCAAGTTGAATTGACGATCGACGAAAAACCAGTCAAAGCCAAGGCCGGGGCCAAGATTTTAGAGGCCGCATCGGCGGCCGAGATTTACATCCCCAACCTTTGTTACATCCCCGAGGCCGAGCTCCCCTATGGGGGGTGCCGCCTGTGTTATGTTCATGTTGAAGGCAGGGGCTTGGTGACCGCCTGTACACTGCCGGTACAAAACGGCATGAAGGTGCATACCCAGACTCCGGAAGTCATACGGGTCCGGCGGACTGCCTATAAATTGCTCATCGCCTACCATAACCTTGATTGCCGGGCCTGCTGGAAGAACAAAAAATGTGATCTGCAAAAACTTGCGGCCAAAGTCAAAGTCAAGCTGAAGCGGCCTGAAGACTTCAGGGAATTGCCCACGGAGTTTCTGCCCCTGGATACAACCAATCCTTACATCACCTATGATCCCATTCAGTGCATTATTTGCGGTAAATGTGTCTGGGTGTGCAGTCAGTTGCATGGAGAGCCGCTTTTAGACTTTGCTTATCGGGGAAATAAAACCAGACTGACCCTATCTCAAGACGCCTCATTGGTAGAGGAAAAGTGTCCTTCCTGTGGACAATGTGCGGCCGTCTGCCCGACTGCTGCGTTGCGGCCCCAGGGCCCTTTAGCATGCGATGATCGTTCAGCTGAAGTCGGTTAAAATTACGCTAATTTTTAGCCGTCTATAGTTGAATTCATGACTTTTTACGAGATCATCAAACGTAAACCGTTTCTTAATTGAGGGTAGCTGATATGACGATCACAATCGTAATCATTTATTTGGCCGTGTGTATGATGTTCGGGTTTTACGGCCGGGCTCGGACCAAGACCTCGGAAGATTATTCGCTGGCGGGAAGAAAGATGCCGGGGTGGATGGCGTCATTGAGTATTGCCGCCACCTTAGTCGGCTCCGGGGTCACTGTAGGAGTTGCAGAACTGGGTTACTCCGTCGGAATTTCAGGGGTTTTGTATCCAACGATGCTGGGGCTCTGTTTGCTTCTCAGCATGTGGATCGCTGCGGCTCGTTTCCGAAAAACCGAGAAATATACCATTCCTGAAATGCTAGAGGACTACTATGGTCCTAGCGCCAGACTTATAGTGGCAATCATAACTATGATTATCTTTATCCCACCAACGGCGGCTCAATTTTTGGTGGCGGGAATGATTTTATCAGCCCTGACAGGCATCTCACAGGGTGTGACCATTACCATTGCAGCATTTGTCATCATTGCTTATGTTGTGATGGGTGGCATGTGGGCGATTGGTTTTACCGATGCCTTTCAGATGATCTTCATTTATCTGGGCCTGATCTTGATGGCGATCATTTCGGTTATTAAGTTCGGCGGTTATGGAGCCTTGCTGGCTCAGCTTCCGCCGGGTCACAGTTCCTGGTCTGCCATAGGACCCATTCGTTTCACCGCGTATTTAGGGGTGTTATTAATGTTTGGATTTATAAGCCAGCCGTGGCTCCAAAAGTCTGCATCTGTTGAAACCCCGGAAACAGCTAAATGGTCAGGAATAATCGCCGGCCTCCTTATCTTTCCCATCGGCTTTTTAGCCGTCTTCGCCGGTTTGATTGCCCGGATCACTCTTCCGGGAATCAATCCCGCAATGGCAGTCCCCAAACTAATGCTCACAGTGTTTCCCCCTGTGATTGGGGGCATATTCCTGGCAGCGGTGATCGCTGCCTGTATGTCATGCTCCGACTCTTGGATTCATTCTTCAGCGACCGTGTTTGTAAGGGATATCTATCAACGCCACATCAACCCTGGGGCATCTGACCAGAGGGTATTAGGTTGTTCAATGATTGCCTCTCTGTTGTATGGAGTTCTTGCTTTGGTGCTTGCATTGATGGCCCAGCAGGAAATTATAATGCTGGTCCTGCTTTTCATTGCCCCCGGGGCGCTTTTCATTGGACCCCTGTTGGTAGCGTGGTTCTCTCCGCGTAAGCTGAAAAAGGGAATCGGTTCTGCAATTATCCTGGTGGTGGCCATTTTGGGCATACTTCTAAGTCTCAAGAGACCTTTCTTGTGGGGTGTACACCCAGCCTTTTCCACGACGATTATCGCATACGCGCTTACCGGATTGGGTTTGTTGCTACCATGGTCCTCGTATCCATTTCAATCTCGAAGACAAATTGACGATTCTTAGTACCGATCTGAGTGTTAGATGTTGGTTAGTCGAGCGAGCCTTTTAGGTGAGCTCGCTCATAAACAATTTTTCCTTTTCCTGCTTGCATATGTCAGAAATCAAACCGAACCCACAGATAAATATTATCATTTTTGTCAAACTGCCCCAAAAAAGTCGTGTTGTTCCGACCTCCGAAAACATTGGCTCCCAGCGCGCAAGACATATTGTCGAGTATTTTATAAGCAATCTTTGGCCGGAATAGGTAATCTTTATCAACCGGGCTATAAAAGGTAAACAATGATAGCAACAGAGTTTGGTGCTGCATGAGTTGCTCCAACCGTAGTGAAACGATATCCCGATATTCTTCCTGAGCAGGGAAGCCCGTTAGAAGAGAGCTCCGGTAGGCGGAATAGTCCTCCATGATCTCGCCATAATACTGGAGACCTATGGTGAAATCCTCCCAGACCTGCCGCTGGTAGCCGACCAAAAAGCGGACCTGGGAATTCGGGATGATGGGATCGTTACCACCTTCATCTTGCCTCGAATGATAATAGCCGGTCTCAAAACTCAGAATACCATCCCAGGCGCTTCCCTGGGCACTCAGTCCGTAAACGGAAAGGTCGGGATAGAATGCCGTTACCTTAGTCGGTGCAGCAAAATTGTCGGGAAGCATACTCGGTGTTCTCCAAAAACCTCTGTATGCATGGGCCGAGACGTCAAAGTTTTTGATCCTCCGGTAGAGCCGCAAGGCCAGTTCGGTATTTTCAAAGGAGCTTTCAGGTTCCTGCTCGAAACGTGATGGAACATCAGCGAATGGATCAAAAAGGAAAAAACGGTCTGATGTCGGGAGATTATCCGGTTTAAAGCGCGGAATTACTAAAAACTCTGCATTGACCGCCTCAGAAGAATATCGTGTGCGAAAACCGTCCACTCCGATCTTGAGATACTCAAGGGGCCGTCCCGCGAAGAATGAGATCCAGTCTTTCGGGAAAGCGTCGTTGATAAAGAGCAGATCCCCTACGCCCCAGGTGACAATCTGTCGGCCCAAGCGGAAGTCGAAGTTTGCTGTCGTATAATCCAGATAAGCTTCACGCAGATCCACATCAAACTCCTCGGACACATGATCGAAAAGAAAATCCCCTTTGACTCGGGCCGAAGCCTCGATGGATTCCGTCCATCCGAAAATGTCCAAACGCAGTCTTTCTTCCGCCAGAAGAAAATCACGCCCCTCTTTCCCGCCCGGTTTTTGACCGGTTGTCCGTAATGAATAGATCCCCATAAGGAATCCGTGCATCTCGATGTTTTTTTCATCGTTCCCATTTTGGGCCCAGACCAAACATGGAAATTGTATTAAAACCAACAATATTAGCAACCACGAGTACTCTTTGGCCAACCTCATTGCCATAGATTTACCCAACTTAACGGATCCATGAACGCGGCGGTCGCCGCATATGACGTTCGCTGAAATCTTTGTCTTTCAGCCCCAGGTTGTATGAAACTGAACTGTAAACAACTTCCGTACGGTGTCCGGTCTTTAGGTTTTTCATCGTTCGGCGCGTTACCGTTGGAAATACATTTTCATCAAGCCCTTCACCGACTTTGATATTTTCAATCTTGTCGGCTGTGAATACCCGAAAAAGCTCGTTCTGAACGTCATAATATTCCTCCTTCAATGGAAGCAAAGTCTTTTTGTCGATCCAGGAGAGCCGTTTTGTGTACTCGCTGGGCTCTTGAGGGATGCTTTCAATCACATAAAAGTCCCGGCCTGCGAGTTTTTCCGAACGCAGTAGGCTGTGGGTGTCCGCGGCCACATCGCGGCCTGATATATCCTCATAGGTGAAATCCGATCCCACGAAACTGGAACGTTTGTCATCGGCCGCGATGCGCTTTATCAGGTCCACGGCGGGGACGAATATCCAGCGGTCATCTTCCTTGCCGGGGTATTTCCAGACCATGAAGGTCATCCTGCGCACATCCCCGGGCTTGTGGAAATAGATGAAATATTTCTGGTTTCCTCCTTCTGTTGCGTTACGCCGGAGCATGCTCATAACCCGCGTTCGCTGGCCGCCGCTTTTAGCAATGAGTTCCATAGTAACATTGGTTTTCATATCGTCGCCCTGGTAGTAGAAGGCCTGCTGAGACTTTTCGATGATCCGGACTGCGCTCAGCGGCATTTTCTGCTCTGCTGTTTCTTCGGAAAAGGCCTGGCCGACAATCAGGATCACCAATGCTATTACACCCAAGATGGCCTTCTTCATTACCAGTATCATGATTTACCTCCGTTCAAGATGCGCGGTCCGACGATACGCAGTGCCGCAGGGAGTATAAACAGGGTTGAAATGGTACTAAAGGCCATAAGGAGAGCAAAGAAAAGTCCCACCGTTACATACGGCGTCAGGGATGACGCGACCAGGGGTAGAAATCCCAAAGAGATTACAATGGCATTGCGGGCGATGGCACGGCCGGGTTCACCGAACATGTAGCGATTCGTTTCATCGATATTCCCGCTTTTTGCATAATGCACCTGGAATCTCTGGATGAAATGAATGGCGAAGTCGATCCCCAAACCAAGGGAAAGAGAAGAACAGACTGCGATCGGCATGTCGTAGTCCTTGCCCACCCATCCGATGAGTCCGTAAGAGAGAAGAATGGATACGGACAAAGGAACCATCGAGAGCAAACCCAGCGTGAGTGATCGAAACCCGATCATCATTAAGAAAAAGACCACCAGGAAGCTGCCCAGAATCGCCTTAAGCATCCCGAATACCATCAGATCCTGCCACACCTTGTTGATGTATGTGGGACCGGACCAGTGCAGGGTAATACCATCGGGCAGAGGGTTTGTCTTAATGAAATTTTCAAGATCAGACTCAACCGCGCTCATTTGCCGGTTGTCACCGCCTTTCATCTGAATCCAGATATTGGCCCGGCGCGCTTCTCTATCCACAAAGTTATCCAGATCGTTGGGATCTCCGGATGACTGGAATAAAAAGAGAAACTGCCCTACGGCTTCGCTGGAGTCCGGAACTTTATCAAAGGCCTTGTCGTTGTCATGCAGTACCAGATTGATCCGTTTAACGATATCCGCAACCGAGGAAGTCTTGCCTACCAGCTGACTTTTTTCCAGGCTCGTCTGTATTCGACCGATATAATCAACAACTTCCGGCCTTTTGATTGACCCTGGTTCCTTCCCTTCAGCCACTAAGTAGGCCATATAGGTCCCACCGAACAGACGGTTCATGACGCTATCGGCCACCCGTATCGGGTGCCCCTTTTGGAACCATTTTACCGGGTTGTCGTTGATCCGGATTTGCATGACACCGGTGATTCCGACAGCTACAAGTACGAGAGCAAAGATCAGAACCGTGCGGGCACGGGAAAAGGCGAACCGGCCAATGGGTTTCAAAACCCGGTCGAGGATAGAAGATCTGCCCTCCTCCTCGGAAAGGATCTTTTTCAACTTCTCCTCGCTCATAAGGCTGATTATCGCCGGCACCATGGTCATCGAAAAAAGCCAGGCAGCCATGATGCCAAACGCCACAAAAAGTCCGAACACACGCACCGGCGGGATGTCTGCCAGTGCCAGGGATGCGAAGCCAGCGGCCGACGTCAGTGAGGTAAAGAGCATCGGCCGGTAGAGCGGCTGCATTCCTTCCAGCAGAGCACGACGCTTGTCACCGAGTACCCTGTATCTGTCAAAGAATTCGCTCAGCACATGAACATCGTCCATGACCGCAATGGGCATGAGGAAGACCGGAATCATGGAACTCATGATGTGAACCGTGTTCCCCGTACCTATGAGTAACCCCATGGCCCAGATTACGGCGAACATGGCGTCCATACCTACCGGGAGGAGAAACGCTAGTTTACGGAAAAGCAGAAATACCAGGATCAAAATGACCATAAAGGCCAGGGGTGCAACCACTGCCATCTGGATGAACATCTCGTGGCCGAAGGTGTCTTCCGCAACCGGCAGCCCGGCCAGGTGGTAGGTCTGCTCAGGAAGGAGTTCGCGTTGGAGAATGGCCCGGATTAGCTTGGCGATGCGGTAGCTCATGTCCTTTTTCTGAATAGGGATATACAGGGCCACGGCCGTACCATCAACCGAGGCGATTTTCTCGTGAAGAAACGGGTTTTCTGCAATATCAACTCGGATCTGATCAACGGCCTTGGAGCTGAGGGAAATTTCACGCATCACCGGATGGATATCGAGGAACCCTCCGGACGACTTGATGTTGTCGGTGGTGGTGAGGCTCACCACATCCTCGATAATAACCCCTTTAATTTTGAGGATTTGCGATGTAACTCTTGCCACCCGCTCTAACGATTCCGGACGAAAGATGCCCTCCTTATCAACGATGCCAACCACGATCAGGTCGTGGATACCGAAGTCCTTCTTGACGCGGTTATAGAAGACGCGGTCGGGTTGATCAGGTTTCAGCATGTTTTCCGGGTCCGTATCAATACTGATCCGGGGGAACTGAAGGCCGAAAAGCACCGTCACTATCAAGACTATCCCGATTACCGTCTTGGGGCGGTCCAGGGAGAATTTTGTCATCCGCTCAAGCATGTAAGACCTCCTTTTATCATGAGTACAGACCTCGTCATTCATCAGATAAAAATTACCGTAGACCTTTATATACTGCGGGATTGCACAAAAATTGGACATCCGGTCGGTCTGGGTTTGGAGGTTCAGGGTTCAGCGTTCAGGCCTCCGGCTCGTAGAAGCACGATCCTACGCCTCGGAGAGGTTAATCGCTTCGCACTTTTTCCCTATACCATTGATTCCATAGGGGTAATTAAATGAGGGAATCAACCTCTGAACCTTTGAACATTGAACCTTTGAACCCAACTCTTTGATTAGAAATGGAGCATTTTGTCCAAAATTTTCCCAGTAATCTGTCATTATTTACGAGGTCTGGAGTTGTGACATGACGATCAAATTTTCATAAGCTGAAATCTTTTCTTTAAATACCATCGGTTCAGCCAATTTTGCCAGCTATCATGGTATTCATCAATATGTTTGTTGTATGCAGCGCCGAAGATTAAATCAAGAATGTGCAGAGATGAACCATAGGATGAAAATCTCTCTCGGCAGTGACCACAGTAGGTAACTACCTGGCTTTTTGCCTGGGCTATCCGGGCTTTGGTGTGTCTGTCAGATAGGGCTGTGTTGCCCAGTGGCGAGCACCCACCTGCTCCACAGCATTGCGTCGCTTCATTTTTAAATTTCATCTCGCTGATCTTGAAATTCATCTGAGAGGCCAAATGTCTCACTGCATTTCGAATTTCGGGTCTGTATCTGGCCGGGCAAGAGTCGTGGATTGTAATCTCCTGCTCTTTTCCCGAAATGGATTCAGGCAGACCCATTTCCGCCATAATTTCGTAAATCGTTCGTAACTTGACACCACTGTTCTCTCGGTACATTTTATGGCAGTTAATACATGCAACCACCACCTCTTCTATTCCAAGTCGAGAAAACTCTTGGAGGGTTCCTTCGAATATTTTTTGAAACCGGCCTTTATCTCCAAGGTCCCGGCTTGGTTTACCGCAACAATTGAGAATAATCCCAATTTCTGGAATCTTCTGTTGTAGATATTGATAAGATTTTAGCACTAACCTAGGCGAATAAGCGGGCAGTGAACACCCCGGGAAAAAGGCGCTCTTGGGGGCTGACTTATTCTCCTTGCTTATCTTACTCAGGGTAAAGAATGGCGATGTACTGATGATTTGATGATTCCTTAAGCTCTTTAATCGCGGAATAATGTGGTTATAAACAAAATCGTTAGGAAGGGGCTCCCGCTGCCGGGTTTGGAAAAGCTTCTCCCTGGTCTCAAGGCACATGTCTCCCGGATACAGATCCAGGGGGCAGACACGTTGACATAGTCCACATAGAGAGCATGAGTAAAGTATATCGATGTTTTCAAGCGGGTTTCGCTTGAAGCGCTTAGCCAGCTCCTTAGGAGTATCACAGTAATGGCGCAAAAAAGTGCAGGTGCGCACACAGGCGCCGCAATCGTCGCATGACTCTATAATTTTTTCCGTCGCACTCATTTATAAAACCTTAAGATAGGAGTAATTATGACAATGGTCAGCGCCAGCCCGAAGCAGAGCTGGCAGGTTCTTTTACGTGTGGTACGGAGTGCCCAGAATCGATTCAACAACTCATCGGGTGGCTGTTCTGTGGGAGAGAAGGTGGCAAAGGTCTTTTGTATCTCAGGATCCAGAATCCAGACACCATGTACGAGAAGGGCAAGCCCACTAAAGGCCAGAATTGTTTTGGCTGAGAAGATGGCCAGGACAAGATTGCTGACTTCCCTCCATGCTCCATGAAACCCATAGTGGATGAGAGGAAAGGCAAAACCCGTCACAATCAAAGTAACGTTAAAAGCGAAACAGAGTCTCGGCTGGAGGCTAAGCACCTTTTCGATTACCCTGTCAAAAGGGTAGATGATGGGGTACCCCAATTTTCCCCGCAGTTTGACCCATCGCAGTTGGTAAAATGGTGCCGCTACACACAAAATTGCGGCCAGTATATGGATTGCCAGATTTATTGTGTATAACAGGTTTTCCATTTTTATCCGCTTTAACTCCCTTTAAGAAGTTTGTGCAAAAAACCGCTATTTAACCGATAGTTCTATCCCCAGATGTCTGCCGATGACCATCTCCAGCTTATCTTCCGGAATATCGGCTCCTTCGACCACGATTTCCTCTCCAACCATAATCGCCGGAGCCGCCGGCAAATCAAGTTCAAAATACTCATCGGTCATAAATTCCGCTTTGGGTTTAGAGAGTGTTTCAATTTCAATGTCGTACTTTTCGCCCAGCCTGGGCATCATATCTATGAAATGCTTTCACGGCTTTCCTCTGGGTTCGTTAAGAAAAAATCTGACTTTCAGCATACTTACCTCCAATATGGTTTATTAATAGTTGTCGATTGTCTCCTAAATCGCCACTGATCACTAACATTTGGGATCACGGAACACATTGTTATAGCCGAGCTTTCCAGCCATTCGGGCCGCCAAGTCCCTGAGGACTCATGCCGGACCGGCTCCATTATCCTGTTTCCAATTGGTTCGACCATATTCTGGCGTTAAGGTCGTGAGGGGTGCTATTTGGCCCTTTCTTCCACTGTGATAGGAAACCCCATGGCCCGCAAGTCCTGGATGCCCTCCTCAAGACGTACTGCGTGGAAACCCTTATCACGAAGCATCTCAACGGCCTGAACGGAAAGAACGCAGTAAGGACCCCGGCAGTAGGCGACGATTTCCTGATCGGGAGGCAGATCGGACAAACGCAGCTCTAGTTCTTTGAGGGGGATGGACAGGGCGCCGGGAATGTGTCCGGCATTGTATTCCTCGACCGGCCGAACGTCTAAGACGGTCACCGCTCCTTCCCGAACGCGCCCAAGGAGCGCTTCGCGATCCACAGGCTCCATACCCTCTCTGCCCTCCAGGAACCGGCGTTTGATCTGCTCAACCTCCGCCAATCTGCTTTCAGCGAGCATGCGCATGGTGCGGAATAATTCGCAGACGGTCTGATCGGCCAGACGGTAGATTACAAACAACCCCTGCTTGTCTGCCTCCACTAGACGAGCTGCCCGGAGAACTTGCAGATGTTGGGAGGCATTGGCTAGGGTAAGGCTTGATTCTTTAGCGAGGACCTCGACCGTTCGCTCCGCCTGGCAAAGGAGGTCCAAGAGTTCCAATCGCTTAGGACTGGAGACCGCTTTTCCGATGCGCGCAAACTGCTCATAGATGGCATCCTTAAAAATTCGATTTGGGTTTTTCATTTCAACACCTCAAGTAATCAATATATTAGTTGATTAATTGAATACTAAATTAGACCTATCCCTTTGTCAAGACAAAAACAGCCAACGTTAATAAAATAAATAATCGGAAAAAATGATTTTTCAGGCATGTTTTTTGCTAATATTAAGAGGATATTCTTCAAATACTTTCATTTTTTATTGAAAAATGCCTGCAATACCATTAGAGTTTAAAGTCATGATAAGTTATATAAAAATTTAGACTAGAATTATGGCAAAGGATTTAATCACACCACAGATATTAGAAAAACAAAACAAGAAACTCTCCATTCTTTACGAGATCGCCCTTACGGTGGGTAAATCACTCGACTTAAAGGCGATTCTTGAGGATGTCCTCGAACTGATAATTGACTTTATGGGGGTAGACTCGGGTGTCATTTACATAATTAATGATGAAACACTTGAGCTGGTTCCCATATCTTTTAAAAACCTCTCAGATGAAGCAGTAAGGGATCTCACTGAGAATAAAGTCAAGGTTGGTGAATGCATGTGTGGTAACATCGCACAATTCGATAAAGAGGTCATTATCCTCGAGAAGGCATCTAACGACCCAAGGTTCACCAGGGATGAAATCAAAAAAGAGGGGATGGAGTTTTATGCAGGCCTGCCGTTGAAAGCAAAGAGAAAGGTGGTGGGGGTTCTGTGTGCTATTACCCATGTCCCTTATGTACCAGACATGGAACTTCTGGATATACTTCGGACTGCAACAGTGCCCATTGGTCTCGCCATAGAAAATGCCCTCCTGTTTGAAAATACCAGAAAAGAAACGGAAGAGCAAAATAAGTACAGTAACTTTCAGGGAATCATCACAAGTAGTTCGAAGATGATGGATGTTCTCAATATCGTCAGAAAAGTAACAGATGTCCCATCAAGCATACTGATATACGGGGAAAGCGGCACTGGCAAAGAACTGATTGCAAAGGCCATACATTTTAACAGCATGAAAAAAGATAAGCCCTTTATTGTCGTTCACTGTGCTGCAATACCTGAGAACCTCTTAGAGTCAGAACTCTTCGGATATGTGAAGGGAGCTTTTACCGGCGCCTATACGGATAAGAAGGGCCTTTTTGAGGCAGCCGATAGCGGCACTATTTTTCTGGATGAAGTGGACGGGATGAGCAAAAATCTCCAGGTCAAGCTTTTAAGGGTTCTCCAGGGCAGCACATTTTTCAAGGTCGGGAGTACCCGGCCTGTCGCTGTAGATATACGGATCATTGCTGCAACCAATGAGGATCTTGAAGCTTCCATAAAATCAAAAAAATTCAGGGAAGACCTTTATTACAGGTTAAATGTAATAAGGATATCACTGCCCCCATTAAGAGAGAGGGTAGGTGACATACCACTGCTCGCCAGATACTTCATGGATAAATTCAGCAAAAAGGTGGGCAAAAACATAAGAAGGATTTCAGAAGATGTCATGGATGTACTTGTTAACTATGCCTGGCCAGGTAATATCAGGGAGCTTGAAAATACCATGGAGGCGGCTGTGGTAATTGCTGAGACTGACGAGGTCCGTAAGGAAGATATTCCGTTGGAGATAGTTACACGGTTCGATGCTTCAAAAAGAGACCTGACACTTAAGAATTTGGAAAAAGAGCATATTTTGAAGGTTTTGAATCTTACTGGTGGGAATAAAAAGAGAGCATCAAGGATGCTCGGGTTAGATCCCGCTACCCTATGGAGAAAATTGAAAAGTTACCAGATTCCGGCATAATTGCATTTTGCAATAACACAATATCTTTTAGAATACCAGATGCCTACCTAGTTTTTTCTTTCAATAACGGAATAGTCTCCAGAAATATATTGCATTTTGCAATCTTAAGGGTCGATTTTCTTCTCAACATCGGCTTCTATCAAACCCATGATTGTTCGAAAAGGCCATATGTTTGGCGTGAAAAGTACTTGTTTTCATAGAATAATTTATAAATCCACTCAAATAAATCTCATTTTTATGGACTCTTAAATGGTTCTGGAATAAATATTGCATTAAGTATTTTAAAATTAAAAATTAAAGAAAAGGAGGTACCGGTATGACAGTAATTAACGGACTTAATATGGAGAGCCTTATGAAGGTGGTGGAGGGCGTGAAAGAGAATTGGGAGGCGGGAAAATCAGTATGGACGGCATCCACAAATTGGAAGGGCGGGTTCAAGGTTGAGACCTGCTCGAGGGAATTTAAATTAAACGTAGACGAACCGGAAATGTTGTGTGGAACAAATACCGCCTGTAATCCGGTAGAAATGATTCTTCAGGCATACGGGGCATGTCTGACAATAGGGTATGCCATGAACGCCGCCGTCAGGGGAATAAATATTGAGGATATCCAGATTGATCTTGAAGGCGAAATAGATCTGCCGGGATTTCTTGGACTGGAGGCCCCGGAAGAAATGAACATGGACAAGCTTCCAGGGTATAAAACCCTCAAAGCCAAGGTAAAGATTAAGAGTGACGCAGACGCCCAGACACTTAATGAGCTCCATAATCATGTAATTGGTACATCACCTGTAGGTGTAACGCTTTCAAGACCCATCGAGATTGAAACCACGCTTGATTTATAAACGCAGGTAATCTTGAGCCGGTCGATCTTGAAAATGTCGAAAAGGATTTAGAAGACCTTCTCCTCGGCCTCTGTGCACCTGGTTTTGAAAATATTGCGAGGGCTCCTTCAACCTTGAGGTTCGCATCATTAGCAGCAGCCAATTTCAGAACAAATTTTGCTCAGAAGGGTGTGGATATTATGGTTAAGGGCCTTATAGAAAAAAATAAGGTCCTCAGTATGGTGTTCCGCAGATGGCCCAGGGGCTGGGGGAGTCGTTTTTCCTGTTGCACTATCCGCCATAGATGTTTATCTGTTATTCCTTGGTCAGCAGTGCCTCGAATGTCTTTAACATCAAATCCCTTTATTTGCCTACAGGAAAACCTTCCACTTCGGCATTGTTGTACAGGTTACCTTTATCAACAGTCTAAATTTCACAGGCTAACCACCGGGTGAACTTCAAGACATTCGTTGCTTGCGTAATGCCTTTTGCGTGCCTATGGAACACGATGTCCATTGGGGCTGTTTTCAGTTTACGGCTTCATTTGAATAAAGGTTGCGGCCTGGAAACAGGTCAACAGAATTTCATTAAAAAATATTAATAGGAGAATGTATGTCAACTAAATCGTTAACCCCGCGAGACAGGGTTTTGAAGTTTTTGAACGGTGAAGATGTGGGGCGTCCGCCGATTTTTAGCGGCATGGGAAATGTTATTGTACCGATGCTCGATAAATATGGAATTGTTTTCTCCAGGGTTCACCGAGACCCGGAGCTGATGGCAAAGGCCGCAGCGGGCATGTACCGTGAATTCGGTTTTGAGTGTGCGGTTGTACCCTTCGATCTGGGGGTAGAGGCAGAAGCGCTCGGGGCAACGATGAACTATTATGACGATGTGGAAGGCCTTCTTTATCCGACCATGCAAAAAAAGCCTGTGAAAGATGCTGATGACCTCCAAATTCCGTCTGATCTGGAACATGCCGGGAGAATACCGGTCGTGACGCAAGCAATTAAAGCGCTGCGCCAGGACCTGGGCGATGAGGTCGCCATCGGGACGTATGTCATTGGGCCCTTTACCCTGGCGGGCCAGGTGAAAGAACTCGATGATCTGTTGGAAGAGTCGCTTCTGGAACCTGAAAAGACGAATCAGCTGCTGGAGAAACTTTCAGATGCCATCATTAAAGTTTTCCATATTTACAAAGATGCCGGGGCGGACTATTTCACCCTGCGGGAAATGGGCGCTACCTCCGATGTTTTAAGCCCCAAGAGTTTCAAAAGCCTCATAAAGCCTCACCAGGAAAGAATTATATCCGCAATGCCCCGTCCTGCTATTTTGCATATCTGCGGGGATACCAATGCCATCATCGAAGACATGGCCGACTGCGGAGCCGATGCCATTAGCGTTGACCAAAAAAATCGCCTTAAGGACACCCGAGAAAAACTGGGGCCCGATGTCATTGTTCTGGGCAATTTTGATCCGGTGAAGGTCCTTCATCAGGGCAAGCCCGAAGATGTGGGACCGGCGATGAAGGCCTCGCTGAATGAGGGCGCCGATGCGGTATGGCCCGGCTGTGATATATGGCCCGAGGTGCCCAGAGAAAATATGGAAGCACTGATGAGTGCCCTAAAATAAACCAGCAGAAGTGACGTGAAGCTTGTTCAAATAGCCGGATATCTGGGTTCCGGAAAGACCACCCTAATCCTGGCCCTCAGCAAAAAACTTGCGGAAGAGGGTCAAAAAGTGGCCATACTGGTCAACGATGTCGGCGAGGTGCCGATAGACGGAAAGGTGATGCAGGAGTACGGTCTTGAAGTAAAAGATATCGGCGGGGGCTGTATTTGCTGCCAGGTGGCGGGCACTATGCGCAAGACATTGGGGCTGCTGGCCAAAAATTATGAGCCGGATATCACCATCATCGAGCCTACGGGGATAGCGGTTCCCAATGCCATCAAAGAAGCGGTTGGGCCTGAAGCGGCAAAATTCCAGATCACTTTTGGCCCCACCATCGTGTTGTTTGACACCACTCGGGCGGAGAAGTTCTTGACTTACGACCCCCTGATACGGCTGGTTTCCACCCAATTGAAGGACGCGGACATCATCGCCCTGAACAAGGTCGATGCTGCGCCTGAAGATAAGATTGAATACTCCAAAGAATTTGTTCAGGGTATCAATCCGGATGCAAAAATCATGAAGCTCTCGAGCCGCACGGGACAGGGCTTCGAAATAATTGTTAAGGCCGTGCGGGATTTTACGGCGTGAAACCCAAGGACGCAAATGATCTTTTAGCACCCATCAGTCCGCTGCATGAAGGTATAAACAGCTATGGACTGGGTTGTTCGGTGACCAGCAAAAAGGCTGTTACTGCCGAGGCATTGCGCAAATTCGCTGCCGAGCTGATGATAACCGTCATTCAGTTCTGTGTGGAATCCGGTGCCAAAGACATCGGGCACATCAAGGCCTTTATTGACCATGATACGGGGTTTTTGCATGCCAACACCGTTGGTGACCCTGCCGATGTAACGGTAGAAGGACGGGACGGACAGCCCCTGTACTCCTTTAACTTGGTTATAAACTCGGTGCTTTATGGATTGGGCAAGGAGGCTGTCAAAGACATAACAGAGAGATCTTTAAAAAGCGTACTGGCAAAATTCGGAATGAAGAAAAAGCCTTATCCAAAACAACAACCGGAAATGACATGAGGAAAAATGGCTAAACCTTTGAGAAAAACTGCAGTTGAAGAAAACATGCAGGAGTACTTGATAAAAGAGGAACCTTACTATCTGCCGGTAAAGGACGAGGTTGAATTGTTTAAGATTGCCTATGAAAACCATTTGCCTCTTTTACTTAAAGGCCCCACCGGATGCGGGAAGACCAGATTTCTTTCCCATATGGCCTATAAAATCGGCGCGCCCCTGATCACCATTGCCTGCCATGAAGACCTGACCACGAGCGATCTGGTCGGCCGTTACCTGCTTGACGGCGGCTCCACCCGCTGGCAGGACGGTCCGCTGACCCTGGCGGTTAAATACGGCGGCATATGCTATCTCGACGAAGTGGTTGAAGCGCGTAAAGATACCACGGTAGTGATCCACCCTCTTACCGATGACCGCCGGATCCTGCCTATGGAAAAACGCGGCCGGATCATGGAAGCCAGCGACGATTTTATGCTGACCATTTCTTATAACCCCGGTTACCAGACCGTACTTAAGGATCTGAAGCAAAGCACCAAGCAGCGGTTTATCACCATTACATTTGATTTTCCTTGCGCCGGCCTGGAAGAAGAAATCATCGTACATGAAAGCGGGGTTGATAAAAAGAATGCCGCAGATCTGAGGAAAATAGCGGAAAAGTTCCGGGAAATGAAAAATAGAGGCCTGGACGAAGAAGTGTCCACCCGCCTGTTAATTTACGCGGGCGTATTGATTCGAAACGGGGTTGAGCAGCGGCGGGCCTGTTCAGCTGCTATGATAGATCCCGTCACAGACGACCCGCAGATCAAAAAGACGCTCGAGGAAATCGCCTCGTCAATAGTGTAAGGTGGCCCATGATTCCAGTGACAAAAAAACTGGAAGAAAAGCTCGGAAACGCCGACTTGTTGGCACAAAGCTTAGAAGAATTGAGCCCTCTGCTCGATGAAAAAGGGCTGGAGGCCTATTTTTCCGTGGTCGAACTGTTCGGTTCTTTTGACCCATCATTTTCAACCCGGCTGCTGCGTTCAGGCGGTGCCACCTTATCGGCCATCCAGGATAAGCCCACCCGACTCGACGCTCTTAACGTGTTTCTCTCAATGGGAAAGGCCAAGTGGAGTGTTGCCCGGGCTGCTCTAAAGACAATATCCCAAATATCGGAAATGGAACCCGGATTTATCGTTCAATGGCTGAGACACGGTCACGATATCGGCCATACGGCCCTGGATGCCGGCATCCTTTATTTTGAATCCAGCCCCGCGGTTCTTGAACAGTTAGGCACCGATAACTTTAATCTCTGGGCTTCTCTGGGCATGGAGATTGCCGGGTTGTCGCGCAAGGCGGCCAAGGAATATTTTAATTCCAGCCCGGAAGTCATCAAAAAAATCGATCCCTGCGACCTTGAGCAGTGGGCGCGCCTTGGCATCCATCTGATCAAAAAAAGCCCCAGCATCAAAGCGGGATATGGAGCCCACAGCCTTCTGGCCGTAGGAGCCGATGCCGGTAAGGCTAAAAGAATGGACTTGGCCACCCAGTACTTTAAGTCGGCCCCTCAGATTCTCGCTCGTCTTACAATTAACGATTTAGAACAGTGGGTTGAGAAGGGGCTAAAAGTTACCGACGATAAAAAAGAAAAGGGCAACGCGTTTTTTTCTCTCCAGACCGGAAAGAGCATCAGAGCGATAGATGGACTGGTCAAAGGGCTTGAGCTTCAAGACATTCATACGGTTCTGCGTTCTTATGCAGAGGCGCTAACCGGCCGAAGGGTGCTCTTAAGGTCGGCTTCCCTGTTTTACAAAAACCTTCCCGGGCTGGGCAGGTTCTTCGCGGTCTCCGACGGGATAAGAATCTTTCTGCCTTCAAATATTGCGATTTTTGTAGACCAAGAACTCAACTTCAAAACCTATAAACTGGCATTAGCCCACGAGCTGGCCCACACTCAGTTTGGAACATTTACCGCAAAGCTCAGCGAACTCAAGAAATTTTCTGAATTTAGCAATCCTATCCTGGCCCTTAAAATTTTTGAATTCCTGGAAGATGAACGCGTGGATTATCTGATGGGATCCGAGTATCCCGGCCTTGAAAAAGACCGGCGTGCTATTTTGAACACTTATCTTCAGCAACAAAAAAGCAGCCCGGATAAAATGTCCGTTTTTGAGTCCTTAAGTTTTGGTGTCATTCAAAACAACGATAATTCATTGTTTGGCAGCCATGATGATCATCTGACGCGATCACTGCGCAAGGCGTTGCCGCTTTTAAAAACTGTCGGATACACAACTTCAGATGTCCTCGATTTAACAGTAAAAATCTGTAGCGATCTTGAAAAAAGCAATGACGGTGCGGCCGGTGAGAGCCTTGAAACTCGCGACCGGCTTTTTTACCGCGGCGTACTCGATTTTGCGCTGGTAGAGAATACGCGGTCTGATATGTCAAGGCTGATACTGGACATGGTCGAGCGGCTGGCTGACAAAAAGATAGACACAACCCCTGACCAGGTTGAAGAGGCCATCAACCGAATTGAAGATACGGAAGCGCTGGAATCCAATATGGTGTTGTGGCAACTCGATGATCCCGAAGTGATGGAAGACCTCTTCGAGCGGATTCAACAAGTCCTGGACGACATGGAGAGTGAAAAATACCTCCGGCGGGTGGTTTACTACAGCGAGTGGGATAATAAGCTGGACGATTACAAGCACGAGTGGTGCCGGGTTAGAGAAATGGATATGCCTAAAACCAGTCCGTCGCTCTTCTACGATCGGGTCATTGAGGAGCATTACGGGATGGTGAGCCTTTTGCGCAGATATTTCGGCCTCCTCAGGCCCGACCGCATACAGCGCTTTTTCCGTGAAGAACGGGGTGACGACATTGATTTTGATGCCCTGATTGAGTCGGTGGTGGATCGACATGCGGGTATTACCCCTTCGGATCGGGTGTATATCCGGCGTGAAAAAAACCTGCGGGACGTGTCGGTCGCCTTTTTGGTGGACATGAGTTACTCCACCGGGGCCGAGCTTCCCTCAGGGAAACGCATCATCGATATCGAAAAGGAAGGGCTGGTCCTGATGGCGGAGTCCCTTGAAAGCCTGGGCGACCAGTGGGCCGTTTACGCATTTTCAACCAACCGGCGGGACATGGTGGACTTTTACATCGTGCGCGATTTCGACAAGCCCTTTACCGAAGAGGTAAAGATGCGCTTTGAAAGCATGCGCCCAATGAAACATACCCGACTGGGGGCCGTCATCAGACATGCCACCTCCCTGCTGGAAAGGCGGCCTTCTCGCATTCGGCTTCTGGTTCTGCTCTCGGACGGAAGGCCTTACGATGTTGACTACGGAGATGCCGTCTATGCCGTCGAGGATACCCGCAGGGCCTTATGGGAGGGCCGGCGCAAAGGAATCAGCTTTTTCTGTATCACGGTTGATAAAAAAAGCAGGGATTATCTGCCCTATATGTATGGCGAATCAAATTATATTCTGATTGATAATCTGGACGCATTACCGACCATGCTGCCGTTAATTTATAAGCGCCTGACAACTTGAAAAAAGGGGGTGAGAAGATGGAAGTCTGTCACAAATGCAGGAACCCGGCGGATTTTATATGTCCGCATTGTGCAACCAAATCCTGCCGGTCTCACATGGAACTCAGATATATAGGGCCTTACAGAGGGCTCAAATCTCGCTATATGTGCCCAAAATGCTGGAAGACGAAACAGGTCATGTTGAACCAGAATATGATTAATGCCCGCAGGTACAAACCAAAAAAGTACGTGTTTTATAAAGTACCCATTATAGGAAAATGAATAAATCGGAGCAGAAGAAAAAAATCAGGGAGTTGGAAAAATTCGCCCTCGAAAAGGGCGCCTTTAAAGTGAAGGCTTTTTCGGCACAATTGGTTGCTGTGGATGAACGGGTCAGGGCCAAATGCCAGATACCGCTCTGCCCGCATTACGGTCACTGCCTGACCTGTCCACCCAATGTTCTGCCGGTGGAAGAATTTGCCAAAGTGCTAAAGCGGTATCACACGGCTCTCCTGGTGCAGATGCAAAGTTCAATTAATGGAGATCCGGATAAACACGATAAAGAAGCGGTACTGCAATATGTGGCAGCGCCCGGAAATCCAAAAAAGAAAGGGGGTGATAAGACCGAGTTGTACCAGGACTTGGATAACATGAAAATTGCCGCCATCAGATTGCATAAGTTGGTGAATGAAGTTGAATCGATGGCCATGTCACTCGAATTCCCATATGCCTTAGGGCTTAGCGGAGGTGAGTGCCTGCTCTGCCCCGAGTGTGTAGGGATTAATTCTGAAGAAGCTTGCCGGCGTCCTTATCAGGCCCGGCCGTCAATGGAAGGGGTTGGAATCGATGTTCTCAAAACCAGCATCAATGCGGGACTTCCTTTTGAGATGCCGCCCAAAAAAGAAATCATCTGGAGCGGATTGGTCCTGGTTGATTAAGGGACACAAGGATGTCGGTTTCCGGACTCCGGAAATCTGGTGTACAATCATCAATCAAACAAAAAAGGAGAAAGAAAAATGGCACCAAAAGATGAAATGAGCAGCCTTGAACGGGTG
Organism: Candidatus Desulfatibia sp.; assembly: GCF_036446775.1. Classification (NCBI taxonomy): domain Bacteria; kingdom Pseudomonadati; phylum Thermodesulfobacteriota; class Desulfobacteria; order Desulfobacterales; genus Candidatus Desulfatibia; species Candidatus Desulfatibia sp. The sequence continues at coordinate 729 of NZ_JAZFTO010000381.1, read as the reverse complement.
GCAGCCGCAGGAACGTTTAAGGAACATGACAGAGTGGCTGTGGCGCCGCTGGTGTGCGGCGCCTCGCACCGATTTTCAGGGATTACGTACGCTGACTGGTCCAGGTGCGACAACACCGAGGCGATGGTCCAGGGACATGTGGACTCAATTGAATTCTTAGGCCTTGACGGGGTCGTCGCCCTGGTGGATCTAACGGTTGAGGCCGGCGATTTCGGTTGTGAGGTGGTTTACCCTGAAATGGATACGGCCCACCCCAACTATGATGACCCGTTCATCAAAGGCCCTGAAGACTACCAGAAGATAAAAAAAATCGATCCCAGAAAGTCCGGGCGCATGAAAGGCATCATCGACATGATGGCCGGTTTGTCCAAGGAGGTGGGTCAAACTCATGCACTCTTTGGGTTTGTCTACGGTTCTTTGGGAACATTGAGCATGATGCGCGGGCCCGAGGCCTTCTTCATGGATCTGATAGAGCACCCCAATGAAGTAAAAGAGGCGCTTGCGATTATGGATGAGGTGCTGCTTGATTATGCGCTGGCCCAGGCTGAGGCCGGCGCCCACGGGGTTTGCTATGACAACCTCTACGCCTCCCAGAGCATCCTGAGCAAGGATCTGTGGAGAGAGTTTGAAGGCGAAGGCATGTTAAAATGCTGTCAAGCGATTCAAGATGCAGGGGCGCTTGTGGTTCACCACAACTGCGGCAACGGGATCTATTTTGACGAGTTGCAG
>NZ_JAZFTO010000380.1:0-3087 GCF_036446775.1 Candidatus Desulfatibia sp. | reverse complement strand
GGGGCCGTCTGAAATTGTGTTAAAAACAGCAAGGTCGCCTCTTCCTCCTCCGGTCGCATGAAAAAGACCACCTCCGCACGCTGCATGGCACCGGTCCACAGACCAAACTTTTCCTTATCACGCAGCCTTTTGAGCAAATTCAAAGCCTTGCGTTCTCCGCGCAGATGCCAGATGAGAACGTCCGAATCGATGTACGCCTTCACCGTTTATACCTTTCCTGCGATCGGCGCATAGCGGTTTTAATGCGCTCGACCGTTTTGGCAGCCGTTTCATCTCGTTGCCAGCAACCCAATGTATCGGTGAAAACATCGAACTTATGCTCCAGTTCGACTTTTTGAGCATAGTGTCGAACGGCATTTTCAATCACGGATTTTTTTGACGTACCCAGCTTTTTCGCCATTAGACCAATTCGCCGGATCACAGCTTCATCAATGCGGGTTGACATGATTTTGTCCATTGATACCTCCAAATGCATACGTAAGAAATATAACGTAAGAAATTAAAATTGTCAACGGAAATACGTTGCGGAAATCATCGTATCCCAATGCAATGCATCAATGATAAATTTATAGATTTTTCCACGAATTACACGAAAATATTTACCTAAGTTGAGCGATTGTCGAGTGAGTTATTGTCAAATGTTGTGCACGGCATTAGGCAGCGATCCGTATTATTTCAATACCGTCAACAAACTTTACCCCTTTAATTACCATCGCTAATTTTTCATAGCGGTGAAGACGTATCCATCTTTTCTGAGCGCATTTACAAAGCTTAAAGGCCATTGTTTGGACGGTTTGACAGAGAAGCACCTTAATTGAGAGAAAGTTGAGGATGCTCCATATCCGCAGTGTCAAGGGTGAACCCGTAGTAAATTAATGCGAACCCTTAACAACAAAGGAGGTGGGGTATTATCGGCTTTCCCCGCAGGTAAACAGTACGGCCAGAGAACTCGGGATAACCATGAAAGACTTTGCTGACAGACTGGGATTGACGCCACCGGCTGTGAGCATTTCCGTCAGAAGGGGGGAGAAACTGGCAAAAAAGTTTGGTTATCGACTGACAAACGAATAGAAATTTACTTTTTTACCTACGTCCCCCATGGCCCTTCGTCCGGATGAACCATCTCCTCCACATCGATCCGCAGGTGGAGCCTGTCCAGAAGCTGAGCCTGGGTCTTGCCGACATCCGGGAAAGCTTCAGTCCCCGCAATCTGACGAGGTTGTTTATCCGTCACCCCCAAAATGAGCTTCCCCCCTCCTTCGTTGGCCAGTGCGACACAATAACGGGTGAGCTTCTCGGAATCAAACTGCCGACCGGCCTGTTTGAATTCGAGATGTTCGCTTTCCGTCAGCCGGATCCATTTTTTTAACTGCTGCAAAGTCGTTTTCATGTTTTATTTATCGCCTTACCCTTTCGTATTCTTCGTGTGTTTGAAAACCTTTTTAAACCACGGATGACACGCTCTCCATGCAATTATTTGGAATGGTTTTTCCGGGATTTAGTTTTTCCGCCCATACTGAGAATGAAATGCTGTGGATTTGCTTCCCGGATTTGCTCTAAGGCCCAATCTTTGACTTCAAAAACGATGAGCCCGATCTTATCGCCAAACAATATAAAGTCGGGTTCCTTTCCTTTTAAATCCGGTGTGTACCACGCAATGTATTGAGAGTCCGGCTTAGCAACAGATTCAAGAAAGCGGTAAAATTGCTTTTCGCCTTCAGTTGTAAAGATCTCAACATTTTCAGGGATCATTGTTGCCAAGATGCACTCCTTATAAAAAATCTGCGATGTTTGATACTTGTTGTATCATCTCTAAACGTAAACGGCTGCTGCTAATTCACAATTCAAGCTTTGAGCCCGATCCTTTTACTGTAGATCTATAAAAATGGGTAAAGTTATAATCGAATAGATGTCCCCCAAGGCCCCCTGTTAAAGAGGTTTCGGAAAGTTATTTGCTTATTTATGGACGTCTTGGAAGTCTCACGAATACTGTACTCTATACTCTTTTAATCAAGGATCAAGGTTTGACCCCACTCCCGTACAAAATATCATGCCCGGATATAAAGGACATTTAACCGGGAGGTTAATCTTCTGGGGCTTGTGCCTGGCCGGTTTGTTCGGCTTCGGAATTTACCAGCCCGATCCCATAACGGCTCTGGTGCTTTTGTTAATCGTACTACTGGGGGCCCTCTTTCCGGATACAGATACGGACTCAAAAGGCCAGAACCTGTTTTACGGTTGCCTGGTTATTTTAGATCTGGCCCTAATGATTAAAGGCAAATTTAAATGGGCCGCCATCTTAGGGTTTTGTGCCCTGCTTCCAGCCATCGGCCATCATAGGGGCTGGACTCACACCTGGTGGGCCATGCTCATCATTCCTTTGCCGATTATTATCCTTCCCATGATGTTTTATAAACTTTCTTTACCGGATGTGCTGCCATTTTATCTTGCTGCTGTCTTCGGGTACCTTTCTCATCTTGTTCTGGATCGAAAATTCTGACTTCCAAAACTTCTCAACCGCCTTCTTCCAGCTAACTATTTTGCATTAATAGACCCATCCTTAACTCACCGGAAAGAAAAGTTAAATTGAATGACCGTCCCCCACTTCCCTTGATCGACTCGAATCCGGCCAATGCCCTGGCAATGGGGTCGAAGAAGAGCAGTAGTGCAAGCCAGGCGTGCAATATCGTGAATTTATGTCGGGGAACTCGTTTATTCCGGGGCTGATGTTGCGAGGTATCTTGATGTTACGAACGCCCCTATTGCTTCCATCCCCTCTGTACGTTTACTTCAGGCATGGGATAGTGTTTGGTATTTAGCGTAAAGATTGTTCCGCCGGATTTGATGGCAGTGGCCACAAGGATTGCATCGTTAATATCCGTTCCATGGCGCGGATTCCATTGGCGATAAATTTTTCCGGCCATATCAATAACGCCTTGGTCCACAGGGGCCGTCTGAAATTGTGTTAAAAACAGCAAGGTCGCCTCTTCCTCCTCCGGTCGCATGAAAAAGACCACCTCCGCACGCTGCATGGCACCGGTCCACAGACCAAACTTTTCCTTATCACGCAGCCTTTTGAGCAAATTC
>NZ_JAZFTO010000379.1:0-6597 GCF_036446775.1 Candidatus Desulfatibia sp. | reverse complement strand
ATCTTCAGGATTTACTTATAATTTTCACAGTTTCCTGCCTCCGGCTCGTAGAGCCTACGCCTCGGAGAGATGAAACTGTATTTGCCTCCGGGACGTACATAAAATTATAAGTTTCTATTTTTCTTCAGCACTTTCCCTTGTCTTTTTAAATCGTTCCGCCTGTAGTTGCGCGGCTTTGTTGATATCTTTTTTCATCTGGTCCATTTGATCAAGCTTTTTCTTTCCGGTGAGTTCCTTTACCGCATCATCCACCTGCTCGCGCGTGTCCGTCCCTTCACAGCCCGCAATGGCCAAAAAGGCGAATAAAACAAGAACCAGCGTCAAACTTTCGCACACTTTTACTGCTTAATTTATTGATATCCATCATCATATTAGTACTCTATGAGCTTTAAACAAGAGTTTTTTTCTGCCCTCCCTGCCCTGTGGAATGCGAAGCTTATTCCTCGGGGGTCAGCAGAAAAAAAATATTCATTGTCTTTGCGTCCTCTGCGACTCTGCGGTGAACTATTACGTTTTTGTCAGAACTTCCGGGTTAGGGCAATATCATGAGAATTATGAGAAAAAGAGGGAGCAATCATGGAATCTAATGAGCAAGATAGACGAAAGGATGTACGCAAAAGAACTCACAAACGATTTCGGCCCCAAAGCCGTACGTTTATCAGAGTGAGGATTAGATTACCTCTGCAAGTCAAAATTGATATTTATATTTAATAGAGAGACCTCCGGAAGGTACGGGTGCAAAATTTAAACTATGCGACTTGTTTTTCAACCAATCAGGATTCCATAGCTTGGTTTTAAGGTACCGGTATACTGCTTCTACATAAGGAAGCTGCTTGGCGACACCATCCTTCATGGTGGTTTTATACTCAAGGTCGTTCCCGGAGCGAGCCTTGTCCCGCAGGGTTTCTGGTTCGCCTATATGTTTTGTCAGGAGCGGCACTTTAAACTTAACAATTAGCTTTTGAGATTCCTGCGGTATGAGAGCCAGTAAACTATAGATCTGGCTACCCTTGACTGCAAATGCCTCTGAAGCGTTACCTTTGAAAAAATACCCGGCCTTCGTTTCATTGGCTTTATTAATAGAAACGATCCGGGCGAAATCAGCGACCCGGTCGGTATCGGCGACCGCCTGAGTAAATTCATTCAAGGAAATCCATGCTGCCAACAAAGCTAAACAAAAATAGGTAAAATTAAATTCTCCGGCAAATAGTTTTTTCATGGTTTAATCCCTCCTATATCTACTGTTTGTAAAATATAAACTTTTTTAACTCTTTGTGCTTTTGTATCGCAAACCTCATGCCAGACTTGAAAAAAAACATAAATGAAACGACAACCTTACGATTTAATTGATAAATATTATTATTCACAAAATAAAAGCGATAATAAAAAAATGTGAGGCAGTTATAAAAAAAGATAATTGATAGCATTTTTTTATAAAACTAACCCTCTTTGAAAATCCCCATGTGCATTAAACCTGATTGGAGTGGATGGCAATAATACGGTCGTTACGGCATAACGTCTTGTTTTGACAGGATTGGTTTCATCTTCAAAGGAAACCGTTTTAAAATTTCATAAATACCGCTAATTTTTTTACCATGAACTGCCGATAAAAAAGTATACACCCGTACAAATCATTGGTTTTAAGATTAATAAAAATATAACAACCTTACAGAGTGTTAGGGGGAAATTATGAATGAAAGGTCTTCAAACCCTGATCCCGCAATAGCAGTCTTTAAAGAGATTTCCACGTGGGTTACATCGGGACTAAACCTCGATAAACTGCTGGAACTCATAATAGATACAGCCACTCGTATGATGAAGGCCAAGGCCAGCTCTTTGTTATTACTGGATCAGAAAACTAAGAAGCTTTATTTCAAGGTTGCTACCGGTGATAAAAAAGAAGAAGTCAAAAAGTATGAGATCAATCTGGGGCAGGGGATTGCCGGTTATGTTGCCGAAAAGGGAGAGCCTCTTCTGGTAGCCGACGTCAGCAAGGATCAGCGCTGGTGCAAACAAATAAGTGAATCCATAGGGTTCCAGACTCACTCCATCGCTTGTGTGCCGATGAAGGCAGATGGAAAAACCATCGGGGTGGTTGAAATCATCGATAAAGAAGATGGAAGTCCTCTCCAGGATGAAGATATGAAACTTTTGATGGGTTTCGCTGATTTGGCATCTTTAGCGATAAGCAGGGCTCAGAAGGTTGAACAGGTGCAAAAGGAAAACAAAGATCTCCGAGCAGAAATACGGAGTAAGCACCAGATCATGGGGGATAGCGATTCCCTGAAAAAGGTTATCTCAGACGCCTTTTTAGTTGCCAACTCGAAAAGCAGCACCTTGATACTGGGTGAGAGCGGTACAGGCAAGGAACTGCTTGCCAGATTGATACATCGGTCCGGCCACAGGCGTGCACAGACGATGGTTGCGATCAATTGTGCCGCCCTGCCTGAAGCCTTACTGGAAGCGGAACTGTTTGGTCATGAAAAGGGGGCCTTTACGGGGGCAGGGAGCCAAAAGATCGGAAAATTTGAGGCGGCTGACAACGGCACTATTTTCCTGGATGAAATAGGAGAGATGAAACCGGAGGTGCAGGTCAAGTTGCTTAGGGTGCTGGAAAACGGGGTGTTTTATCGTGTTGGCGGCAATGTACCCATAACCGTGGATGTAAGGGTCATCTCAGCAACAAACAAAGATATAGCAAGGGAAGTAGCTGAGGGAAGATTTCGAGAGGATCTTTACTATCGGCTGAATGTAGTCCAACTCCGAATGCCCCCCCTCAGAGAACGGAAAGAAGACATCCCCCTGCTTGCCAATTATTTTTTAGATATTTTAAAACAGGAAAGAGGTACTCCGAATGTAACAATATCGGAAAAAGCCATGCAGAAAATGCTTGAATATGATTGGCCCGGTAATGTTAGGGAATTGAGCAACGCTGTGGAACGGGCGGTGGTCATGAGCAAAAAAGCGGAAATTTTACCAGAGGAACTTCCTTTTTATGAAAGAATAGGAGAATTTCAAGCTTTGAATGTGGGGCAGACTCTTAAAGATGCAATAAATGGATTTAAAAAAGAGTTCATCACCCAAACTCTGAAACATACAGCGGGCAACAGAAGCGAAGCTGCAAAAATAATGGGCATTCAAAGATCCTATCTATCCCGGCTAATATCCCAGTACAGTCTTAGAGAATCTGAATAGGCAAATCGTATCATGATAAACCCAATGCAATGGTCTTTCTGGCAGAAATTGGTTGGCCGCGCAACTCGTACATAAAATTATAAGTTTCTGTCTTAACCTTTGATTTATTTTTCCATTCGCCAGGTTTAAAACCTTCGCCTTTTAGGCGAAAAGCTTTAGCATCATAATGATTTGCGGTTAAGATTCAAGGTTGAAAGGTTCAGAGGTTCAGCCTGCGACGAGCCCTTCGGCTGTGAGACCTGTCGGCGAGCTCAGGTCGAGCCGCTCATGTCGAAGGCAGCCGAGTCGGGTTCAAAGGTTTAAGGGTTAACGCAGAATCCGAACCCAGAGCGCAGAACCTGGAACTCAGAACCTAGAACGAATAACCCAGAACGAATAACCCAGAACGCAGGACCCAGAACGGTGAACCTAATTCGTCCAAGTACCTTTAGACTGACTTTCAGTCAGAACAGAAATCTACCTGCTTTAGCAGGTAGTGGTTTATTCGCTTTCAAAAATGGCCCAATTGGAAAAACAAATAGAGGAGGTTTGCAGTAAAGGAAAAGTGCGATATGCGCTTTCTGGTTTTGCCGTCGTAGCGCCTGTGGCGCTGGTCATTGGTCACCTTTCACCCCCGATGTTTTCACATCAGGATCCGAATGGCCGGCGCTTGATTTCATTGACAGCGAAATCCGGTTTCTGGCAAGATCGACGTCTATTACGGTCACCGACACCTTCTGATGAACCTTGAGGATGTCAGACGGGTTTTTCACGAAGCGGTCGGATATCTGGCTGATGTGAATCAGGCCGTCCTGATGGATGCCGATGTCCACAAAAGCGCCGAATGCGGTGACATTGGTCACGATTCCGGGCAGTTTCATCGGCGGCCTTAAGTCTTCGATCTTTTCAATGCCGTCGGCAAACGAGAACTCTTCGAATTTTTCGCGCGGGTCGCGTCCCGGTTTGGCCAGTTCATCGAGGATGTCGTTCAGGGTGGGGATTCCGACGGATTCCGTCGCATATCGTGAGACATCTATTTGACTGCGGATCTCGGGTTTTTTCATCAGGTCAGAGACCGTGGCCCCCAGATCTTTGGCCATGGCGTCGACAATGTGATAACTTTCCGGGTGCACCGCGCCGGCGTCCAGGAGGTTTTCAGCGTCCGGGATCCTCAAAAACCCGGCCGACTGTTCAAAGGCCTTGGGCCCCAGGCGCGGCACGTCCAGCAGCTTTGTTCTGGACGTAAAGGGCCCGTGGGCCTCGCGATGGGCGACAATGTTGTTGGCGATGCCGGCGTTGAGCCCGGAAACATAGGTCAAAAGCTGGACACTGGCCCGGTTCAGATCCACACCGACACCGTTAACGCAGCTCATCACAACGTCGTCTAAGGTCTGTTTCAGGGCGGCCTGATCCACATCGTGCTGGTACTGGCCCACGCCGATCGATTTGGGATCGATTTTTACGAGTTCCGCCAAAGGATCCATCAGGCGCCTGGCGATCGACACGGCCCCGCGCACCGTCAGATCATGATCCGGGAACTCTTGCCGGGCGACCGCGGAAGCGGAATAGATCGACGCCCCGCTCTCATTGACCATGATTACCGTCACCGGGTTTGAAAACGGGACTGCTTTGGCAAAGGCTTCGGTTTCCCTGCCGGCCGTGCCGTTGCCGACGGCAATGGCTTCGATATCAAAACGCCGGCACAGGGATTTTATTTTCACGGATTCTTCAAGGGCTTTTTTATCGGACAGGTGCGGAAAAATCGTGTCGTAATGCAGCAGTTTTCCCTGGCGGTCCAGACAGACGAGCTTGCACCCGGTTCTGAATCCCGGGTCTATCCCCATCACGCACTTGGCCCCCAGCGGCGGGGCCAGCAAAAGCTGGCGCAGGTTTTCAGCGAACACTCTGATGGCTTCGGCGTCGGCTCGTTTTTTGGCGTGAAGCCGGGCTTCGGTTTCCATAGAACGCGAAAGCAGGCGCTTGTAGCAGTCTGTTATTGCCAGCCTCACCTGGTCGGAATCCGCCCCTTGTCTTTTGACGAACAGGTTTTCGAGCAGCGCGATTGCTTGGGCTTCATCGGGCAGTATGTCGAGGTTCAGGACGTCTTCTTTTTCGCCGCGCCGGATGGCCAGCATCCGGTGAGAGGGAATAGTGGACAGCGGCTCTTTCCACTCAAAGTAGTCTCTGAACTTGGCGCCTTTTTCCTCCTTGCCGGCGGCCATGCGGCTTGCAACCGTGGCTTTGGTGAAAAAGAGGTTCCGCAGCCCGGCCCGGGCTTCGTCGTGCTCGTTGACGATTTCGGCAATGATGTCCCTGGCTCCGGCCAGGGCATCTTCGATTGCCTCGACCCCCTTTTCAGGATCGATGAACGCCGCCGCTTCGACCGGATCCGTGCCGTCCTGCTCCAGGATCGCCAGCGCCAGGGGTTCGAGCCCTTTTTCCCTGGCCACAACCGCCCTTGTGCGCCGCTTGGGCCGATACGGCAGATAGATGTCCTCTAATATTGCCATGGTTTCGGCGGCCAGAACGCTTGCGGAAAGCTCGTCCGTCAGATGGCCGTGCTGCGTAAGAGAGTTGAGGATCACTTTTTTGCGGTCTTCGATTTCTCGAAGCTGGTTGAGCCGGTCCCGGATGGCGGTAGCAGCGACTTCGTCCAGGCTGCCGGTGGCTTCTTTGCGGTAACGGGCAATAAACGGGATGGTGGCCCCTGCGGCCAGCAGGTCGGCTACCGCCTGAACGTGATGGTCGCTTATGTTCTGCTCCCGGGCGATTTTGGATGTGAATATGTTGTCGTTCATGCTTTCAGTTGTTATTTGTCAGTTGTTACGGGTTACGAGTTACGGGTTGCGGGTTGCGAGTTGCGAGTTACGGGTTACTGGTGACTTGTCATTTTTCAAAGGTCTCGCTACAGGTGCAGTTGCATGTCATCCCGGGTCGCAATCGTGTTTGGAAATATTTTCCTGGCATGCAGCTCCGCATCTTTTCTGTTTTCCAGCGTCGTATACCGCCCGGCGTCAAAATGTACCAAAGCGAGTTGTTTGGCACCGGACTCCTTTGCTATTTTGGCGGCATCCTGCGGATTTAGATGCGGCCATTCATCCGAGTGCTCATCCGGCAAATAGGCGCATTCCGTGATGAGGAGATCCACATCGCGGGCCAGTCTCAGGGCATTTCGGCAAAAACCGGTATCGGGGATGTAGGCAATCGTTTTGTTCTCCAAATGGATCCGATAGCCCAGAGTAAGGGAAGTATGGTCAAGCTCCATGACGCTGGTTGCAAACGGCAAAGTGTTTTCTCGGCCGGATAGTTCAAGCACCTCTACTTTGTAAGGAAGATCGTCCAGCGGCATTGTAAAAGGCTCGTTGACGATAAGGTTTAGAATTTCCCGCGTGCCTTTGGGGCCCGCAATGACAAGTCCTTCGG
>NZ_JAZFTO010000378.1:0-10257 GCF_036446775.1 Candidatus Desulfatibia sp. | reverse complement strand
GTGCCTGCCGGATAAGGAGAATAGGGCTTGCAACGTAGATTGATGAGTAGGTACCGATCAGGATACCCACAATCAATGCAAAGGCGAAATCGTGGATGATTCCGCCTCCCAAAACAAACAGGGTTACAACCACAACAAGGGTCGTCACAGACGTTAATATGGTCCGGCTGAGCGTCTCATTTACACTTCTGTTAATAATAAACTCAAGAGGGTTGCGGTGATATTTTCTCAAATTTTCCCTGATTCGGTCAAAAACAATTATCGTATCATTCAGTGAGTACCCGATGATGGTGAGCAGTGCTGCGATAATCGGCAGGGTAAATTCCTTGTTAAAAATCGAAAATATACCGACAGTAATGATGACGTCATGGATAAGGGCTACAATCGCACCCATGGCGTATTTCAAATCGAGAAACCAAAAAAGTAACAAGGTGACGATAAGTGCGGCGGCCATTAAAATGGGGACACTGACATCAAAAATAGAAAGCAGATAGACAGCCCCCATAAGTGCGGCGGCCATGACCCCGCTTAACAGCCACTTTAGCTCAAAACGGCCGGATATATAGATAGTAATGAAAAGCAGGGCATAAAACATGGCGAATAAGGCTTTTTCACGCAGGTCTTTCCCAACCTGGGGCCCAACCATTTCTACTCGACGGATCTCAGCATCTTGCCCGATAGCCGCTTTCAAAGCCTCTTGCACTTTGAGCGAAAACCCCTGAGAGGTTGACGCTGATATGTCGGCGCGGATAAGATATTCATTTTCTTGCTGATCACCAAAGAGTTGCACCGATGAGTTTTCCAAGTCTATGGCAGCCAGTCCCGATTTTATGTCTTTGATATTTACCGGTTCGAGAAATTTTATCTGTATCAAGGTTCCGCCGACAAAGTCGATGCCGTAGCGGGGGCCTTTGTGTATCAAAAGAGATGAGATGCTGACAATTATCATTGCCAAAGATACGGTGAAAGCTATTTTTCTTTTACCGACAAAATCCAAATTTATATCAGGCTTTATTATCTGCATAAACAGGGTCCTCGTTATTTATATGCTTAAGCGTTTGACTTTGCGGCTTATCAAGAAATAATCGAAGATAAGTCGTGACACGATAAGGGCTGTAAACAGACTGGAGAGCACCCCCAGGCTGAGTGTGACGGCAAATCCTTTTACAGGACCGGTTCCGAACTGGAAAAGGACCAGTGCGGCAATAAGCGTTGTAATGTTGGCATCGAGAATGGTCAGTGTGGCCTTGTCGTAACCGGCATCGACGGCTGCCCGGGGTGTCTTGCCTATCCGCATCTCTTCCCTGATACGCTCGAATATAAGAACATTGGCATCCACTGCCATACCGATGGTAAGGATAATGCCGGCGATGCCCGGCAGCGTCAGCGTGGCCTGCAAACCGGCCAGACCTCCGGCTATCAGAAGAATATTAAGGATCAGGGCAAAGTCTGCAATCAGTCCTGAACCTTTATAATATATAACCATAAACATGATGACGAGGATACCGCCGATGGACATAGAGACCAGACCTTTCCTGATGGAATCAGATCCCAGAGAAGGGCCGACGGTTCTTTCCTCAAGGATATTGACCGGGGCCGGAAGAGCTCCTGCCCGCAGGATTATGGCAAGATCGTGGGCTTCGTCTGTGGAGAAGTTGCCTGTAATTCGGGCCTGTCCCCCGCTGATTTTTTCCTGAATAACCGGTGCCGAATAAACGTTTTTATCCAGTACAATGGCGAGGCGTTTTTGTACATTTGCTTCTGTTATTCTGGCAAAGTCCCGGCCCCCTTTCTTGTCGAAGGTAATGGAAACATACGGTTCATTATACTGGGAGTCGATCTGAACTCTGGCATCGGTAAGATGTGCTCCGGTTAACTGGGTCTGCTTTTTTATCAGGTAAGGTATTTTGGTCTCACGATTGGTTGCAGGATCTATTTTAGTCGCATAGAGAATTTCGCTGCCCGGCGGAACATTGCCTTGCAGGGCGGCGTTGAGATCATGCGTTTCATCCAGCAGTTTAAATTCTAAAAGGGCTGTTCGGCCGATAAGCTCCTTGGCCCTTTGAGTATCTTTGATGCCGGGAAGTTGTATTAGTATGCGTTTTTCGCCCTGGAGGCGAATATCAGGTTCACTGACGCCAAACTGGTCAATCCGGTTTCTGATAGTTTCAAGAGCCTGTTCCGTTGCCAGTTTTTTGATTTGATCGCTTTCCCTTTCAGGAAGATCCATGATCACGGTAAAAATTTCGTCTTCAGTAAGTTTCGAAAGAATGCGCAGAACCTCGAATTCCTTATCAAGCAGCTTTTCAAAAGCGTCTATATTTTTTTGGCCTTGTAACCTGACCACTATCCGGCTGCCTTCAATCCGTTTAATACCGCTATGCCTGATGCGCTTTTTTTTCATGAGGCTGCGGAGCTCCTGGCTGATACGTTCAACGGTACTCTCCACGGCTTTTTCGGTATCGACTTCAAGCATGAGGTGCATGCCGCCCTGAAGATCAAGCCCCAGGTTGATCTTTTTATAGGGCCATAACGTCGGTTTTATTGAGGGGAGAACGTAGATAATCGCTGTGACAATAATCACAATAACGGCAACCAATCGCCACGAAATATTTTTCAATGATCTTTCCCTTTCTTTGCAGATGAAAGCCCCATAAAGTTTGTTAAATTATTAAATGGTCAAACTTGATGAATTCGTAAAAAAATCGAATTCATCAGCTATTTAACAAAATTAATTGGGGCTATTTTGATTTTCCCGAACCCTTCTTGCTGCTTTTTGATTTCTGGGCCTGTGAAGACGCAGACGCTACCAAAGTGGCAACGTTGCTGCGGGCCAGCTTGACGCGGACCTTATCAGCGATTTCCACTGTCATCGTAGTTTCACCCACGGCGGTAACACGGCCAAGGATGCCGCCGCTGGTAATAATACGGTCACCTTTTTTAATATTCGAGATCATTTCGCGGTGTTCTTTAGTCTTTTTCTGTTGGGGCCGGATAAGCAGAAAATAAAAAATAACGAACATCAGGATTAGGGGTATAAACGAGGAATATCCACCTGGCTGCTGTCCGCCTGCTGCTCCGCCCTGGCCCAATGCGTACGCGATACTTGTCAAGATTAAACCTCCTTTAAAACTTTAGTTCACTTTAGGCACTTATATTTACTGTAACATTAACCCTTCCAGAGGTAAACCAAAGCCGGGTCCTCTGAGCCGGTCTAAAATCCCGTAGGCGCTAAGTTGTTTTGCAAACGTTCACAGGTTACATTTATGCCGTACGGAATTGGTTTAAAAGATGAACGTTGAACAGACCGAACATCGAACATCGAACGTCCAACGTTGAACATCGAATAATGATGTCGCTCCGCTCCGCAATTTAATTTCATTCGTTTTTTTATTCATCATTCGATGTTGGACGTTCGATGTTCGATGTTCATTTTTTTAATAGACCTTCCACAGTCCATCCGGTATAAAAACAACTTAGCGCTTACGTCCGAGATCCCGCCCCGCGGGGGATTCGTTACTCTGCCGGTATCCAGAGTGTTTCGCCATCAAACTGGATGTGATTGACCTTTTCGTAATCGATGAGATTCAGCAGCGCAAAAATTTGTTCCATATTATAAACAACGATTTTGCTCAAGGGGACGATCAGATTCAGATCGACATCGAGCTTGTGTTCTTTGGTGTTGTATATTTGAACGGTGTTTTCGGAAAACTTTAGAAGTTTACCGACACCGGAGCTTTGGCCTGCCTGGCTGGGTTCATCGGCAAGCGGAGAGAGGGTCACACCTTTATGGTCAAAATAGTCTTTGAGAAAATTGAAATGAATGTTCCAGATATTATCCCCCGGCCGGACCACGTATATTCCAAATTCCTTTGTGTCTCTGTCTGAACCTGTCCGGCCTGATTTGAGGTCTTTTTCGATGATATCACCGAGTTTAAGCCGGATTGCATCCAGAATTTCCTGCATGGGAACCGTTGATTGGCCGATTTTGATGGATTCATCTGATTTTGCAATAATGTCGATTCCTTTTTTAAGGCCGTATTTGGCCTTGCGCTCCTGCATAAGCTCCTTTAATTTTTGATCTTTATCGAGCTTGTGGTAGTCAATTATTGGCTGGGGTTTTACAGGCGCAAAAATCTTTTTAGGGATTTGGGGGGCAACAGACTTTGCATCTTTTTGGGGCCAGAGCCTATATCCGATAACACCGGCTGTTATAATGACAATTATGATAGCAATTATCCGGAGTTTACTGGTATTACCTGAATTATTATTTTTGGGCATATTTTTTTCTATTTTTTATTTAAGTTGTCACACCGATACAGCAATGTTGCAGAGGTGTCAACCGGACATGTTTATTTCGTCATAGAAAACCACGTCTCTATGGGCCTCCGGCTCGTAGAGCCTACGCCTCGGAGAGCGTGGTCAGAGCATGATGGCTTTGCCTGAAGACTGGCACAAGGATTAAGGGAGTATTGGAGTACGGGAGTGTTGAAAATTTGCTTGGTTGTCATTCAATAGTTATTCGATTGTAATTGCAACAATGAAATCACTTAATTATCTTAGAATTTCTAATGATGTTCCCACATTACTCCATTACTCCACCACTCCATTAAAATTTATGCATGGCAAAGACCATAAGCCCCCGATGGGGCAAACCAAAGCCACGTTCTATGAGCATTGATTCTATACTTTTGACCGGACTGCTCCCCACCACGCAGCACTGACGAACTAATGGCAAATAATCTTGTTCTTCCCCGGGGCCATAGTACCGTCTCCTTCGATGGTGATGGAAAGATTTCGTCTTTCCTCCAGATCAAGGATTTCCCGGCGCTTTTTGTTTAAAAGATATTCTGCGACTTCTAATGGAACGACCCCTTTTACGCTTGAAATATCTGCTTTCAAGGTTTCAAGTCGAAGTTGACGCAAGAAGCCTAACACCAGGGTTTCGGTCGAAGGAACCAGTCCCTTGCCCTGGCAATGGCGGCAGGATTCAAAGCTGCCGTATTCGATCGACGGCCGTATGCGCTGCCTCGACATTTCCATCAAGCCGAATTTAGAAATCCTGCCGATATTTGTTTTGGCTTTGTCTGACTTTACAAAGGCTTTGAGAGTCCTTTCAACTTCCGATTTGTGTTTCGAATCTCTCATGTCGATGAAATCAATGACGATCAGGCCTCCCAGGTCTCTAAGCCGCAATTGGCGGGCAACCTCCTCGGCAGCTTCTATGTTGGTCTGTAATGCTGTCAGCTCTATGGATTTTTTCTGGGTTGCTTTTCCCGAATTGACATCGATAGAGACCAGAGCTTCAGTTTGCGCAATTACAATATAACCACCGGATTTCAGTTTAACCTGACTTTCATAGATCGATGCAATCTGACTCTCAAGCTGGTGTTTAGTAAATATCGGCTTGGCTCCCTTAACGAGTTTAACTATTTTGGTATGCTTGGGGGAAATTATTTTAACGAAGTATTTAACATCGTTATATACAGCTTCATCATCTATGAGAATTTCAGATACATCCGGGGTAAAGTAGTCGCGTATGGATCTTAAAGCCAGGTTGCGCTCTTTGTATAGAAGTGAGGGGGTTTTCTGTTTGCTTACATTTTTCTTGATATTTTTCCACAGCCTTAAAAGGTAGCCAAGGTCCTTGGCCAGGTGTGGTTTGGTACAGTTTACCCCGGCAGTACGGGTTATGAGGCCGAATCCTTCCGGTATTTTGAGTGAGCCGATGATATCCTTGAGCCGTTTACGCTCATCTTCATCCTCTATTTTGCGTGAAATGCCCCGGCTATCACTTCCCGGCATCAGGACAACGTATCTTCCCGGCAGCGATATGTAGGTCGTTAGCATAGCTCCCTTTTTCATGAAAGGATCTTTGCTGACCTGCACAAGGAGTTCCTGGCCGCGTTTGACAATATTATTAATAGACTGCTTTCCGGTGGGGCTGTCTAAAAAATAGTCCCTGTGAATTTCGTGCTTCTGCAAGAAGCCGTGTCGCTCTGCTCCGTAGTCCACAAAAACAGCTTGAAGACTCGGTTCAATCCGGGAAATAATCGCTTTGTAAATATTACCATGGATGATTTCTTTAGCGGCGCTTTCGATTTGAAATTCTTCCAGCTTATTGTCTTTAACTTTTGCAATTCTGCATTCTTCAGGATCTACGGCATTGATAAGGATTTTGCTGCTCATAAAAGTTCCCTTCCTGCTTGCCTTTTTGAACCGGAAACAGGTAATTTTTCTAATAATTATGATAGAAGGCGTCTTTACTGCTTGATATGAAAATGTTAGATACAAGTCAAACGATTTCTCATAGGGTGAGAAATCCGGGTTAGACATTCTTGCTATTTGCATCAGGTTGTGGCATGAGAGTCACAGTTTGAAAAAGCGGATAGACACTAATTAACTTTGCGTATATTCTAAGCTTATGAAATGATATGGATAAAGGATGTATATGCAATGGATGAAAAATATGATCCCAAAAAAATAGAATCCCGATGGCAAGATCATTGGGAAAAGTCCAATCTGTTTGAGGTTAAAGAGGATCCTGAAAAGAAAAAATATTATCTACTTGAAATGTTCCCGTATCCGTCCGGGAATCTTCATATGGGGCATGTAAGGAACTATACCATTGGGGACGTGGTTGCAAGGTACAAAAGAATGCAGGGATTTAACGTCCTGCACCCCATGGGATGGGATGCTTTCGGCATGCCGGCTGAAAATGCTGCTATTGCGCACAATTCCCATCCGGCTGACTGGACATATCAAAACATCGATACCATGCGCTTCCAGCTGAAACGTATCGGTTATTCTTATGACTGGGGCCGGGAAATTGCCACCTGCAAGCCTGAATACTATCACTGGGAGCAATGGCTTTTTTTGAAAATGTACGCCCAGCAGATGGTCTACAGGAAAGAATCCTATGTGAACTGGTGTGAACCCTGCCAGACGGTGCTGGCCAATGAGCAGGTGGAAGCCGGCCTGTGTTGGCGTTGTGGTAAGCCTGTTCGTCAAAAAAAACTCTGGCAGTGGTTTTTCCGGATCACCGACTTTGCCGAAGATTTGCTTGAATATTGTGACAAGATTCCCGGGTGGCCGGACAAAGTGGTCACCATGCAAAAAAACTGGATCGGAAAGAGCACCGGTGCCGAGATTCGCTTCCCCATCGATAACAGCGATGAGCATATATCCGTTTTTACAACCAGACAAGATACGGTCTGCGGTGCTACTTTCCTGTGCCTTGCTCCGGAGCATCCCCTGGTTCATAAGCTGGCGAATGGAACGGACCGGCAAGCTGAAGTTGAAGAGTTCATCGAGCGTATTGCCATGCAGGACCGGTCGGCCAAAGCGGTTGACGATTATGAAAAAGAAGGTGTTTTTGTCGGCGCTTACTGTATTAATCCCGTCAACGGCAGGCGTATGCCGGTTTATACCGCTAATTTTGCACTGATGGAGTACGGTACCGGTGCGGTTATGTCCGTACCTGCTCATGATCAGCGGGATTTTGAATTCGCCCAAAAATACGGGTTGGACATAATCGTGGTTGTTAAACCTCATGATGATGACCTCGATGCGGACACGATGACCGCAGCTTATGTCGGCGAAGGTGTAATGATCAATTCCGTTCAATTCAATGGTATGGAAAATGCCCGGGCCATGGATGATATTGTTACGTATCTGGAGTCAAAGGACCTGGGGAAAAAAGATGTAAATTTCAGGTTAAGGGACTGGGGTATTTCCAGGCAACGTTACTGGGGGGCACCGATCCCCATGATTCATTGTCAAACCTGCGGGGTTGTGCCTGTACCTGAAAAAGATCTGCCGGTACTGCTTCCCGAGGATGCTGCGCTTCTGGAAGGCGGAGGATCGCCGCTGCCGACTCTCGATTATTTTGTAAAGACGACGTGTCCGGTTTGCGGCCGGTCCGATGCGAAAAGAGAAACCGACACAATGGACACGTTTGTGGAATCTTCCTGGTATTTTGAGCGATACTGCAGTCCGCGATGCAAAAGCGGCATGTTTGATAAAAAGGCCGTTGACTACTGGATGCCTGTTGACCAATATATCGGCGGTGTTGAGCATGCGATTTTGCACCTTCTCTATTCGCGGTATTTTACACGCGTTCTGAACGAATTTGAACTGGTCAGCTACAAGGAGCCTTTTACCCGGCTTTTGACCCAGGGGATGGTTTGTAAAGAGACCATTTCCTGTCCGGAGCACGGCTTTCTCTTCCCCGAAGAGGTCAAAGGCAGCGGTGCAAGTGCCGTATGCCGGCAATGCGGCCAAAAGGTTATAGCGGGGCGAGTTGAAAAGATGTCCAAGTCTAAAAAAAATGTGATCGATCCGAATCTCCTTATAGAAAAATACGGTGCGGATACCACGCGGCTCGTTTGCCTTTTTGCAGCACCGCCGGAAAGGGATCTGGAATGGAGCGAACAGGGTGTTGAGGGCGGCTATCGCTTTCTGAAGCGTGTTTGGCGCCTGGCCTCAAGCTACATGGAAACTATAAAAAACTCAGCCCCTTTTGACGGCAGTCCCGACAAGCTTGAGGGCAAATTTCGGGAGCTGTTTAAAAAGACGCACCAGACCATAAGAAAAGTGACCAAAGATATTGAGGAACGGTTCCATTTTAACACCGCCATCAGCGCGGTGATGGAGCTGGTCAACACCATGTACGGCATTGAAACGATCGACAGCAGCCCTCAACAGGCCGGAGTGATGCGGCTTGCCATGGAATCGGTTGTCTTGCTTTTATCGCCCGTTGTGCCGCATTTTGCCGAAGAATTATGGGAAGCCCTGGGCCATGACTCGAGCGTCCTGCTGGCAGCCTGGCCGTCTTACAGGGATGATGCTCTCATCAAAGATGAGCTGTTGATCGTGGTACAGGTAAACGGCAAACTGAGAAGCAGGTTTAACGCAGATGTTGATACCGATGATAATACGTTAAGGGAAACGGCCCTTGCAGACGAGCGCGTTCAAAAATTTATCAAAGACAAACCGATTAAAAAAGTTATTGTGGTAGCAAAAAAACTGGTTAACATAGTGGTTTAATCCTATAACTAAAACTCATTGATGAGCGCACTATTGTTTTTTAAAAGAAGAAAAGTTTGGATTATCCTAGTTTTGTGGGTAGGTTTTTCAGCCTGCGGCTACCGGTTTGCCGGGAGTGGCAGTCTCCCGGCGGGCATAAAGACGATAAGTATCCCCATCTTTGAAAACCGAACCGCTGAGACCGGTCTGGAGAATATTGTTACAAACGATCTTATCTATGAGGTCACCAGGAGCAGAGGAGTCGCTTTAGTTCGCAAAGACAAAGCCGAAGCTAACCTTAGCGGGGTCATTGTTTCCACCCAGACCGGATCAATTTCCCGTAGTTCGGTGGATATCTCAACTGAAAGAAGGGTGACTCTTACGCTCAATTTAAAATTAGCAAATACCAGCGGAATAATAATATGGTCTGCCCAAGGTGTTGCGGAAAGCGAAGCCTACGTTGTCGAGGATGATAAGCAGGGTACCGAACAAAACAGGCAGGACGCCCTCTCAAGGGCTTCCAAAAGGCTTGCGGAAAACATTTATAATCGGTTGACAGAAGATTTTTAAATGATTTACCTGCACGAAGCCGAGCCCTAAACGCAAAGCACAAACAAATTAGGTGTCTTGCGCTGGCGGGCTAAGTTGAGATGGTGTTAACAAGCTTGGTGAGGCGGGAAATTTTGCGAGATGCAGTTTTTGTATGGATCACACCCTTTTTAGCGGCCTTGTCAATAATAGATTTTGCGGCATCAAGTTTTTTCAAAGCTGCCTCGCTTGACCTTTCGCTGGCAGCCAGCCTCACAATTTTAATACTATTTTTTACTCTGGTCTTCACGGACTTGTTGCGCATACGCCGAATTTCACTTTGGGCAGCACGTTTGACAGCAGATTTATGATTCGCCAAGTTTGTTTTCTCCTTTCAAATTAATTTTGATGGTCTCGTAAAAAGTCCGAAAAATGCCATTTTATCGGTTTCGCTCCTAATTATTTCAGTAGGTTACAAGACCGATTTTTGAGAATTTTGACTTTTTACGAATGCATCAATTTTAGTTGCTAAAATTATATAATCGATACCCACATGTCAAGTTTTTTAATCCACAGATTTCGCAGATTACACAGATTGCAATGAATACGCGATGAAGGTTGCGGAATCTGTCGGGTTTAATTCCCCGCAGCTTGCTGCGTTAAGATAGAAAATATCATTTGTTGATACCCCGTGGCTTGCCG
>NZ_JAZFTO010000377.1:0-5127 GCF_036446775.1 Candidatus Desulfatibia sp. | reverse complement strand
CCAAATATTAGGTCTGGATCAACTTTAAATTTCTTGGATATGATTTCAATATCAATTGGAACATACATTTTCGAAGATCGTGTTTTGTTTTCTTTTTCATCGTAGTTAATAAAATCATCGTAATACATATCGTATATGGCTGTAAGAATTTGAAGGTCTGTAGGCAATTTTTTCATTTTTCAAATTGGCATTTAACGGTGTGGATGAGCAGCGGGCCTAAGAAATTCGAGCTACTACAGCCCTTGCGTAAAAGGCCATAGTTTCATCCCGTCTGCTCCACCCGCTATGTTATGTTTTTTAACCTTATTTTTTAATCTTTTTTTAGAAATTTAAAAACGAACCATACAACCAAAATGGCTGCCACAACAAATGGAGAAATAACTTGCTTATAGCTTGCTGGATCAATACTAAAAATCATGAACATGAAATCCGCTTCATATTGAAGCCATTTTTCTTGATAAAGAACTCTTAAAACGAATAATGCTAAAACTAAAATAATTGCTAAGGCTAATTGTATTTTAACTCCACTTGGCGTTCGGTCTTTAAAAGGGATTTTAATTTCAGACAATGCAAATTCTTTAAGATCTTCTCCAGTCGTGCTTATAATTTCTCCACAACTGCACATATGCTTACCTTTTGGTAACCATTTTAATTCCTTATGACAGTTTGGACATTTTAAAATGCTTTTATCAGACATAATTTTATTTATTGAAACATAACGTAATGCTGAGAGGCAGCAAGAATTGAAAGACTCTGATATTTAAATGTTCAAGCAAGAGATTGGCAAAAGCTTAACCGCGAGTCACCTGCTGTTCTCTCCAGCATGTTGTTATACGAAAAGCAAACACACCCCTGGATTTACTTTACCTTTGAACAGCTGAACCCCAGTAATTAAAACTCGCCGGTTTCCATCCAGGGATGTACATTGTCTCGATATAATTAATTTTGAATCCTCCTTGCTCTATGAGATTCGGTATTGGTCTGTTTAAATTACATCCTCCTCCCATTCGCTTCCAGATCGGATTCATTCGATTTTGCCATCGACGAACATCTTCATCGGGAGCAAGTCCATGCTCGCAAAAGATCAACTCGCCTCCCGGCATTAACACTCGACTCATTTCACTCAGCGCTTGAACTACATCCGGGATCGTACACAATGTGTATGTAACCAAAACCGTGTTGACACTATTTGACTCCAACGGAATCTCGTTACCAGACAGGCCTATGAATTCAACCTCAAATTGAATGTTTTTTACTCGTTTTTCAGCCATCTTCCGCATCTGAACAGATGGGTCCAAGCCCCATATGTATTCAACATTTGAAGAATCGTAAAATTGTAAATTCAATCCGGAGCCAATACCGATTTCCAAGACACGGCCTTTCGCTAAAGGTACAACCTTTTTGCGTTGATACATGATTGGTTTTCCGCTGCAAAGAAACTCGGTTATCTTCGGCAAGATGTATTTTTCATATAAACCCATTTTTCCTCTCTAGCCCTTAACTTATTTCTCGTATAACGTAGGCATAACCTGCTGGGGTTGAGCGTAGCGAAAACCCGTCGCCCTTAATGCCGTGGTTATCTTTCCATAGTCTCCTTGAGATGCTTGATTTTCTTTAGAATGTAGGAAGAAAAATAGTCTCCATATCTCTGTTGGAGCTCAGGGTCTTTCCAGTCTTCTCCGGTGATTTTACCTCTACAGAGGGCTGACCCGCACAGGCAATCTAAAGAATAGTCGTCACTTCGCTCCATGGCGTAGTCATGACAGAGTTCCCTTCCCGGTTCTATGGCACGCATAGCAACATACGTAATCTGTCCTTCAAACCCAACATTAGGATCGCAGGAATGGTTGATGAAAATGGTCATTCTGTCGATTTCCTCAGTGGAAGTCGGAGTCAAATAGAACTGATCATGAACCTGAAGAGCGTAGTCTCCAACTCCAGATGTGATATCAGCAAGTTGTTCCGAAGTAACAATATGGCCCATCTTCACCGCAACTACCTCGTCCTTGTCGATCCTCTCTATCGCGAATACGCCTCGACCATGTAAATCACTCGTTCTAACTTCAATCTTTCGAGACCGATAGCAGCGAACCTCAGACATCCCTATCCTTGGGGGCCTATCGTGTTCAACTTGTTTCATTCTTCGATTCCCCGGTTAGGAAAAATAACACATAAGTCACCAGCCAGTGTGGAGCGCAACGAAACACCGGTCTGGTGAACTGACAGGTTGCGTGGAGTTTTTGATTTATTGGCTTAATTTGGAACTGGCAATCCGATTGAGGCTTATGCCGGATTCAGCGGCCTGAACAGCAAGTTTTCGATGAACATCCGGCGGTACGCGGACCATAAACTTACCACTATAAGATCTGCAAGCAATAGGCGCCGGAACTGTCTCCCCGGTTGCAGCTATGTCCTTTACAGCGTCAGCAACCAATTTTCGAATACCTTTCAGAGCAGCTTCCGGGGTAAGAGCCAGCCAACTTAAGCTCGGAAACTCCGCACATAAACCTACATATTCATTATCATCTTCAGACCAGGTTACACGGTATGTATATCGATCATTTTTTAATGCCACGGCCGACCTCCAACTTTTCAAGGGCCAAAAGCACCTGTTTTACTTGGTATGCCTTGGCCTTTCCTTTATGATTTTGGATATTGATCCTTGGATCACCTTGCCAGGGGGTTTTGTATATTCGATGGCTGCTTGCACTTTTACGAGGTTCCCCAAAGAAATTTTCACAAACTTTGCATAAATCAGTGAATCTGACATCTTTGGGGTTTCGTTTCATTTGTGCCAAGATGTCATCAATTTTTGCCATGGCTATATAGTATCAATATTGATATCATTGTCAAGCAAGAATCACATATTCTATGATGGTCGTACCTATCATTTTTTACACACAACGTGCGCTTCAGCGGCGCGGCTTTAGACGCGTCCGACTGCAAGCGCAATGTTATGCCTGGTCATTCATAATGAGTCCACATCCTAATGACTTTAACCACTTTTTCGTCATCAAGAATCTGATAGACTAGCCGATGTTGTATATTTATTCGCCTGGAAAAGGCCCCGGATAAATCACCTAATAGCTTTTCGAATGGTGGAGGCGTCGTGTAAGGATTCTCACGCAGGATTTCAATTAGCTTTTCGGCTTGCGGACGTAGGCCAGCAGCGGATAGCTTTTTGGCGTCTTTTTGAGCCTGTTTTGTGAAAACGATTCGCCACATTACCAGTCAAGTTTCCGGGTGCATTCCTCGATTGGAGTGGCTAATCCTTCCCGAATTGATTCCCGCATACCAGGAATATTCAGTAGATACATGGTTTCCTGAATAGCGCGCCAGTCGTCCTCTGAAATAAGCACAGCGCTGCCGCGCTTACCCTTTATGATAATTGGCTCGTGAGACGACGCTGCTTCGTCAATAAGTCGATATAGCTTTGATCTTGCTTCCGTGGCTGTTAGTGTCGGCATGATTTACCCCTGATGTAATGAATTGTTTATATTCGAACAGTACGGCATTGCGTACGCTTTGTCAAGTTTTATCAAAGAGGCATAACGCCCAGCTTAACCAGCAGGGAAAAGCATAGCGACCGATAGGGAGCGGCGCTTTTGCCAGGCTGAGTTAAAGCTGTTGTTAGCAGTGATCTTATTTAGAATAAATCAATCTTTTCAACAGGATATCTTCAACGTTCTGCCTCGCATCCAAAACAGACAAAACATAAACCTTCATTTCTGATATTCTGTATATAATTCTCCAGGGAGCGATAATTAATTCACGATATATTAATATGCCTTGATCTTGAAGCTCTGGTACTATGCGGCCTCGTTCAGGAAGGGTGTGAAGGCTGGATGCTTTTTGTTTGATCTTTTTTAGTAGCTTTAATGCATTGGCAGGGCTGTCTTCTGCAATATATTCGATAATTCCCTTTAAATCATTTTCTGCAACACCAGCCCATTCAATTTTGTAGTTGTCACTCATTTAAGCTTTTTTTCAGTGAGTTTTCAATATCTTTGAATACATCCTCCTGTGACTTAGCCTTACCATTTTTAATATCGGATTCACCCTGTGAAACCAACTTCAATATACCGATTGCATTACGCATATTTTCATAACTTTTAGGGTCTTGAAGCACAGCTCTTGGTTCTCCATTCTGTGTTATTATGACAGGGCGATGGGTTTCGTTGATTTGATTAAACAAATCGGCTGCCTTTGACTTAAGATATGTAATAGACTTTATATCACTTGTAATATTCATTTTTATCACCTCCAGTCTCTATATGGTACTAAATATAGACCGAAAGTCAAGGCTTAATTTTCGTGGACTGCTAACCCCCCGCTTCACCTGACGGCGGCGGGAACCTAAAAATTGGCTAAAAGTTGAAAAATTACAACATGTAAACTATTTGCTTAAAGCCGCAAGATATAGCCGGTCAGCGTGCAAGCGGTTGTTCGCATTGGTGGTGCTTCTACGAAAGCCTATCTTTCCAATACGATGGCTCCCGGCTGCAATGCATAACGGCCAGAATCAAAATGTAACTTTCTTCGATGGTATAAAGAATAGCGTATGGGAAACGCCTGGTCAGGCAACGTCGGACATCTTCATCAATAACGCGATATAAACCTGGATCCTCAGTTATTTTTTCGATCGCGTTTTCTACCTCAGTGTAAAACGCCGATGCCAATGAGGGGCTTTTCTCGGAATAATAAATCGTCGCTTCTTTGAATTCAGCGCGTGCTTCTGGGTGAAATAAGAAGGTCATTTTTCGTCAATAAGCTTTCGAACGCCTTCCATCACCTCAACGCCAGGTATTGGTCTGACGAGACCACTTCGCACTTCATCACGGCGTTTTTTTGCTTCGGTCAACCAGATTTCACGAACTGACTCCTGATCAAGACTTTCAACAAGTCTTTCAGCCAGTAGAGCCCTAGCTTCACCAGACAGAGTCATGGCCTTTGTTGCCAAGTCGTCCACAGATATAGCCATTATTCATCACCTCCTGAAATTATTGCCATATTCTACTATATACTGGCTCTTAATTCAAGTGTTGCCTGAAAGTCATTGAAATACTCCATATATCCGGCGATTGGCGAATTGCATCATACTCCGGAAATATCTTGCGGTATGCGAAC
>NZ_JAZFTO010000376.1:0-2565 GCF_036446775.1 Candidatus Desulfatibia sp. | reverse complement strand
CGTTACGGTCGTGCGGATCAGTCGTAATAACAACTCCAGGCTCCGTAATGGAATGCCTGCCCAATGGCAGCTGATCGGGCCAAAAAGTCGATGCTCCACTGGATTCCATTTTGATGCACCGCGGGGAAAATGACATACCGTGACTTTTATAGCATTTTAATATTTTCTGTTCGCATTTAGGCCGTCGTGAGGACAAGGCTGACAAGGAAGAAAACGCAACCCTACTTATTGTAGGGTGAGCATTTCTGACGCCGACAGCCGAAGCCGCAGCAGGCATAAAGCGAACACGAAAAAATGAATCTCCCCGCCGCAAGCGGACGGGGTATCATAACGGATTTTCGTTTTATTTTTCGCCCCAGGGGGCGGGGAATTAAACCCAAAGGAACTGCGCATAAATAAACTATCGTATTTTTTGCTTTCTTCGAATTGTATAATTCCATTCGCCATGAAAATCATGACGCTTTAAATTGATTCGTTCAAGTTCCTGATCACTTACCTTGATACCCTTTTCGTAATAGGTATCATCTACAACAGATTTTACAGTCAAGCCTGCTCGTGTTGTCGTACTGCTGATAAGATTGACCACAGTTTGTAAATCATACAACGGTTTGCCTCGCCAGTTTTGGGTAATAAAATTAAAAAGTCGATGCTCAATCTTGTTCCATTTACTCGTCCCCGGTGGAAAGTGGCTAACCGTCAAATTCAATTCAATCTCATTAGCTAGCTCTTGAAGTGACACCTTCCAAAGCCGGGTACGCCAACCATTACTACCGCCTGCATCTGCTGTGATCAATAGCCGTGTTGCTCTTGGAAAACGATGCTGGCCCATCTGTTGCCACCATCGCAGAATACTATTAGCAGCAAACTGAGCTGTATCGTGATTTATGCCAATACTTACCCAGCCCTCATTTGACTCAATATCATAGACACCATACGGAATAGCTTTGCCCAATTGCTTATCTGGAAAGTCATGCATCCGAGTCTCTACAGGGAAACCTTTCTTGCGATACTCTTTGCCAACGTTACTGAAATCGCCTATAAGCTCCCTCTTCTTGGTATCTACCGAAACAACAGGCTGGCGGCAACAATGGAATTTTCGAACACTTTCATAAATATATTCAAATTGTGCATTTCGATCTGGATGATTAATCCCCTCTCGAGTTTTACGATTGGCCTGCAAACTGTAGCCGAGTTGATGAAGCAACTGGGCCACTTTTCTTGGGCTAATTTGATGTTGCTTTTCTGTCAATTCATCTGCTAAACGCCTGGTGCTTTTGCAGGTCCATCGCAGCGGTGATTCAGGATCGCCACGAGTTACAGGATCTATCAATGATTCCAGTGACTCTGCAATCTTAGGGTCATAGTGAAGGATTCCTTTGCGACCGGCACCTTTTCGTCTTGACCGGTTTACAGGCAACGGTTCGCTTTTAGACTGCTCTGTGAGCTGGCGTATGCCTTTGCGTATAGTTGAATGTGATATGCCTGTAGCGGTTTGGACAACAGCTATCCCACCCCATCCTAATTCACGAGCTTCTGATGCTGCCCACAAACGGCGAGCACGCTCATTCAAAATGCTTTTTAGTGATTCAAATTTTGATCTTACAGAACATATTGCTTTTGCATTAGCCATATAGATGTTATCGGAAATTTGAAAGCAAAAGCATTAAAAAAACGATAACTTATTTATGCGCAGTTCCTTTCTTCCCGCACTCGTCGTCAAATTAACCTTCAAGTTTCCGCTATCTTTGTTAATCCCCCTCTAATACTACAGCGCAATAAAGGCTCAAGAATTCAGGTTGTTTGTGCCGATAACTCCTTATGAGCATGGTGCTTATAAGGAGAAATGGTATGGATGCAAAACAAATAAAAAAAATGGGACGTAAATTGGAAAAATTTCTGGGTGAATTTGATGACTGCTTTGGGCGCAGCGGGCCGCGAGAACATCTACGGACATACGTCAGTGGACAATTGTCAGACCTGCCTCGCAAAAGCATAGAACCGATTGCTTTGGCTGCGAAAATATCGCCTCGCACATTGCAGTATTTTCTCTCGTCAATGCAATGGGACCAACAGCGTTTACGCGATCGAACGCAATGGATGGTAGCCCGTGATCATTCACACCCGAAGTCTATCGGCGTCATTGATGAAACGGGTAATCCCAAGAAGGGCCGACACACCGCCGGCGTTCAGCGGCAATGGTGCGGCAACACCGGCAAGGTGGACAATTGTGTAGTTGGCGTTCATATCGCTTATGTAGCGGATGACTTTCAGTGTCTTCTGGACAGTGATTTATATTTGCCAAAGGAATGGGCTGAAGATGAAGATCGCCGTAAAAATGCAGGTGTTCCTGATGATGTGGTTTTCCGTAAGAAAGCCGATATTGCATTGGGGCAGGTTGGGCGTGCCTTGAAAAACGGTATCCGTTTTTCAGCCTGGACATTTGACGAATTCTACGGTCGAGACGGCGAATTTCTTGATGGTATGGATTCTCTTGGGCAAAGTTATATTGGTGAAATCCCTTCGGACTTTGTCGGCTGGTTGCGTCATCCGGAGGTATTGGTTTCT
>NZ_JAZFTO010000375.1:0-12940 GCF_036446775.1 Candidatus Desulfatibia sp. | reverse complement strand
CCGGTCTTGTTTATCTCTTCTCTCAATAGATCGTAGATGATTCCTCTGAGCTGATCTCTCTTTGCTGTCATTTCCTCCGCTAACTCTTTGTCCATCAACCTGAAAGAAATATCTAAAGATAAATATGCGAATTTATCATGTTCTCTGAAAGGAATAACAAAGGAATCAAATACAAGTGAGCGTCCGGCCATAACCGGCAGTTTTTTCACCTGAGGCACTTTTTCTTTTTTATTTTGCAAAGAAAGATATCCCGCTCCAGTCAGCAGGCATAATCCTATCGCCGCAGCTATGAACAGCTTTCTTTTACTCTTATATTTTTCCGCAACATATCTTATTAGCTTTTTTTTGCCTTTATACTTTCTCTCGGGATCTTCAGCATCCTTCTCTTGCGGTATTTCTTGATAATCTATTTCAGGTTCCAGCTTATCTCCGGAAATTGGCTCATCCAACTCGTCCCCGGAAGGCGGTTCATCCAGCTCATCTCCTGCAACCGGTTTGTCCAACTCCTCCTGGGAAAGAGGCTCATCTAATTCGCCCCCGGAAGCCGGTTCATCCGGCTCATCTCCTGCAACCGGTTTGTCCAACTCCTCCTGGGAAAGAGGCTCATCTAATGCGCCTCCGGAAGCCGGTTCATCCGGCTCATCTCCTGCAACCAGCTTGTCCAACTCCTCCTGGGAAAGAGGCTCATCTAATGCGCCCCCGGAAGCCGGTTCATCCAGCTCATCTCCTGCGCCCCCGGAAGCCGGTTCATCCAGCTCATCTCCTGCGCCCCCGGAAGCCGGTTCATCCAGCTCATCTCCTGCGTCCCCGGAAGCCGGTTCATCCGGCTCATCTCCTGCAACCAGCTTGTCCAACTCTTCCTGGGAAAGAGGTTCGTTATCTTCTTCCTTATTTGCCGCAGTCATTACTAACCTTCATCATAGGACCGAAGTTTAGCCCTTAATTTTATGATTGCCTTTGAATGAATTTGGGATATCCTCGATTCCGTTAAATCCAGCACCTGGGCTATTTCCTTTAACGTCAGTTCATTATAATAGTATAAAGACATAACCAGCTGCTCTTTTTCCGAAAGTTGTGCAAGCGTTCCAGCAATAATCTGTTTAAGTTCTTTTCTTTTTAATTCATTAAAAGGTGAAGAAGTCTCCGCGGTCCGGTTGGCAGCCTTGGAATTATAACAGTCCGGCACTATTCCATCCAGGCTAAAAAGGCCGATTCCCTGTGCCCTTGTTGTCATTCTATGATACGCATCAAGGTCGATCCCCATCTCTTCGGCGACTTCAAAATCCTCCGGTTCCCTGCCAAGCCGCACTCCAATGGTTCTCCTGGCCTCCTCTAACTTGTGGATATCTCGCCTGATAGACCTGGAAACCCAATCCATTCTTCTTAATTCATCTAAAATCGCCCCTTTTATCCTGAGAGTTGCATATGTCTTGAACTGCGTTCCTTTTCCTGAATCGAATTTATCAATAGCATCGAACAATCCCATGATCCCCCCACTGGTCAGTTCTTCTTTGGATATGTTGGGGGGTAGTCTAATCGCAATCCGGTCAACAATCTTTTTGACAAGGGGAGCGTATTCGAGAATAAGCTCTTCCCTGGATTTTTCATCCATATTTTCCCGACCTAATCGGAAATTTTGTTGATATCTATCAACCCCGGCCTTCATTATCTTAATCCATAGCTCCGTTTATCAGCCTTTTCCAAAAAAATTTTATATTCCCGTCGTTTGGCTTTCCGTTCATGCGGCTTAAAAGGAATTTAGCCAGCACTTTAAAGCTTTGGCTCGATGATGCTTCCGGATAACAACAAGTGACCGGCTCTCTTTTGCTTACCGCTTTAAGCAAGTGTCGGTCCCAGGGAATAAATCCAACATAATCTATGGCTATACTTGCCATAAATCTTGCGGCGACCATGGCAAGGTGTTTGAAAACAGATTTCGCCTCTTTTTCGTCTTTCACCATATTCATCAATATGCTAAAATTTTTGGTCCCGTGCTGGTTAAACATAACCTTCATAAGGGCATAAGCATCGGTAATCGATGTGGGCTCCGGAGTTACAACGATAATTCTATCCTGTGCCGCCAGATTAAAATAGATTACATTTGAGGAAATCCCGGCGCTGGTATCAATTAACAGAATATCAAATCTGCTGTTTAGCATATCAAATTCATTTAAGAGGTTGATTTTATGACCTTCTGAGAGGTGAGCTAATTCCTGGACTCCGGAGCTGGCAGGTATGATGGATACACCTTCGGGGCCTTCAACGATAATCTGAGATAGCTCTTTCTCACCCCTGACGACATCTTCGATAGTATACTTAGGATTGATCCCAAAGATAATATCAATATTTGCCAGCCCTAAATCGGCATCAAAAATCAAGATCCTTTTTCCCATCCGCTGATAGGCAACAGCCAGATTGCCGACAACGTTTGTTTTGCCGACCCCTCCTTTGCCGCTGGTAACGGCAACAACTGCCGGGCCGTTTATTGCTGCCGGCGATCGGTCCTCTCGATACGTTGAAAGCTTATGAATCTTTCCGGATTCTTTTTTAACAATACTTCTCAAAGGGGTAGCCTGATCCATCATCTTTTCTCCAATAACATATTTATGATTTTAACTTTATCTGCCTGCTCGATATCATCCGGCACATTCTGTCCGGTGGTAATGTAAGAGACAGGCAAATTTAATTTAGTCAGCTGGTTTATAGCTGAACCAAATCTTTCCGTTTCATCTGTTTTAGTAAATATATAGCTCTGAAATTTTAAAGGGCTGAAATTGACGGCGGTCTTGTTCATCTCAGATTCAGTGGTTGCAACACTCAAAAGCAGGTGGGAGTCAATCGCCAAATCGCCGGGTATCATCCTATTTAACTCCTCGATCCTGGCCCTGTCATACTGGCTCTGGCCGGCGGTATCGATCAAAACAACATCTTTTTCTGCCAGCCTTTTGAGAGCAAAAAATAAATCTTTTCGTTTAAATGCCTGGAAACAGGGAACGCCCAAAATATTTGCATAGGTCCTGAGCTGTTCCATGGCCCCTATGCGATAAGTGTCTATTGAAATTAAACCTACCTTTTTCCTTGCTTTAAGCATAAGCTGCGCCGCTAATTTTGCGATGGTAGTGGTTTTACCCACCCCTGTTGTCCCGATAAAAGCCGCTATTACCTGTTTGTTACCAGTGGCCTCAAACGGATCTTTTATCTTTATGACCTTTGCAATCTCATTGACGACCTTTTTTTTGACATCGTTCCCCCGTCCGGCCTGCCCGTTGAACGCTCCGGCCCTTTCCAGAAAAAGCCTGGCATTGTAATCACTGACTCCGTTTGTGATCAGTTTTGCATAAAGATTGAGCAGAACAGGGTTCATTATCAGTTTTTCCAAAACACCGCCGGATTGATTCAAAAGGCAAATCATCTCTTTTATGCTCATCAGTTCTGATTTCACTTGACTAAACGGGTCCTTATTTTCGTTGAAACTATCAGCGCCCGCCGGTACCGCAGCGATTTCAAAAAGATTGCCGGCACCGCTTTGCGTTAACTTATTAGTAGAAATGATCATTGCGTTCGATCCCAAGGCTTTTTTGACTTTGGCGGTAGCATCTTTAATTGTCTTGGCGCGAAATTTTTTAACCTGCATAATTCAAACCTACCTCTCCAATTGATTTAAGCCCTATATCACCTAACAGTTCACTCTGGGACAATACCATCAGGGAGGGGACAAAATATTCAACCATTTTCTTTAAATGCCGCCGCACTGTAGGTGACGTCAGCAGAATCGGCTGAATATTTTTTGCCATGGCTTTTTCGGCCTCATCCTTGATGGAAGATATAATGGAATCTGCGACCTTGGGATCGATGGAAAGATATGTGCCGCCGTGCTCTGTCTGTTGGAGGCCTTTTTGCAGTACTTCCTCCACTTCCTGGGTCATGGTTATCATCTTTAGCAATCCATCTTCACCTAAATATGGGCTGACAAATGATCTGGAAAGTTTGTGCCTGACATATTCGGTTAAAAGATCCGGGTCTTTTGTTAATGCCGCACAATCGGCTAAAGTTTCAACGATGGTCAACAGATCCCTGATAGATATGCGCTCTTGAACAAGATTTTGCAGAACCTTCTGCACGCCTCCTAAGGAAAGAAGGTTCGGCACCAGTTCCTCCACGGCCTTGGGATAAGGCCGGCTTAAATGGTCCAGCAGATTCTGGACGTCCTGCTTCCCCAACAATTCGGCCGCATGCTTACGCAGAACTTCCGTCAGATGGGTGGCCATTATCGTGACATCATCCACTACCGTATACCCTGAAAGCTTGGCCTCCTCCCTTTGAGCCTCGGGTATCCAGATTGCCGGCAAGTTAAATGCCGGCTCCGTGGTTTCAATCCCTTCAATTTTTCTCGTACTATCGCCAGGATCCATCGCCATATAGTGATTCACCATCAATTCAGCGCCGGCAACTTTGACCCCTTTTAAAAGAATCTGGTACTCGGAGGAATTCAGTTGAAGATTGTCCCTGATATGCACCGGAGGTACAACTATGCCCATCTCAAGCGCAAACTGCCGTCTGATCGAGCGTACCCGCTCTAAAAACTTTCCTCCCTGTTCTTTATCTACCAGTGGAATGAGACCGTATCCTACTTCCAGTTCGAGAGGATCAACCATTAGCAGGTGTTCGACAGGTTCCGGCCCCGTTTCAGCCGGTTTCGCCTCCTGGTCTTCACTTGTCTTTTCTTTTAAGGCCTCCTCTTTTTTGCTAAACACGTACATGCCCCCCCCGATGAGGACTGAAAGTACAATAAACGAAAAATGCGGCAAACCGGGAATGAGACCGAAAAAAAAGATTGTAAGGGCTGAAAGATAAACGGCCTTGGGATAATTCAAGAACTGTTTGGCGAAATCTTTCCCCAGGGTTGCATCTGAAGCCGCCCGGCTGACAACTATACCGGCGGCGGTCGATATGGTGAGCGCCGGAATTTGTGACACCAGACCATCTCCGACGGTCAAAAGCGTATAATTCTGGGCCGCATCCATGATGGACATTTTTTGCTGGAAAACGCCGATGATAAAACCGGCAATAATATTAACAAGAGTAATTATAATGCCGGCAATGGCATCTCCCCTGACAAATTTGACGGCGCCGTCCATGGAACCATGGAATTCAGCCTCCCGTGCGATCTGCAATCTGCGCCCTTTAGCTTCATTTTCATCTATCATCCCGGCGTTCAGATCGGCGTCGATACTCATCTGCTTGCCGGGCATGGCATCGAGCGTAAACCTTGCGGCGACCTCGGCGATCCGGGTGGCACCCTTGGTGATAACAACGAAATTGATGATTACCAGGATGATAAATACAATCATGCCGACCACGTAATTGCCACCGACCACAAAACTGCCGAAAGACTTGATAACCTTGCCGGCAGCCAGGGGGCCCTCATGGCCGTGCAAAAGTATCAACCGTGTTGAGGCCACATTCAGAGAAAGCCTAAAGAGGGTCGTCACCAGCAGCAGCGATGGGAATACGAAAAAATCCAGAGGCTTCAAGGTATACATGGCAATCAAAAGGATTGTGATCGCCATGGTGATATTCAGAGCCAGAAGGAAATCCAGAATGATAGACGGTAAAGGGATGATCATTACCACCAGCACAGTGACCACTCCAACGACGGTTATCAACTCACTGGCATCAGTGGAATCTAGTTTTGGATTTAAAGCCTCTTCCATTTTACAATCCTAATTTACCCTTTAGTTTATAAATATATGCCAGAACCTCGGCCACAGCCTGGTAGAGCACCGCCGGTACTTCTTGACCGATTTCAACCAGCTTATACAGGCTTTGAGCAAGTTCCTTTTTCTCCAGGATGGGGATATCATGTTCTGTGGCCAAATCTATTATCTTTTTGGCGACTTCTCCGGCCCCTTTTGCAAGTACTTTAGGCGCACCCATGTCAGAAGAATCGTATTTGACGGCCACAGCCAAACGGACGGGGTTGGTGATAACCACATCCGCCTCCGGAACGTCTTGCATCATCCTCTTGCGGGCCATCTCCATCTGAATGCTTTTGATCCTTGACTTTATCAACGGATCACCCTCGGTCTTTTTATGCTCATCCTTGATCTCCTGCTTGCCCATCTTGATCTTGTTTTCAAACTCCCAGCGCTGGAAGGCATAATCGATGACCACCACAAAGACCATTGCCAGAGTACACCGCAAAAATATCTTTAAAAACACAGTGAGAATATAAACCCAAATCGCCTTCACTCCCAGCTCTCCCAGCATGGGAACATTTTTCATCTCGGCTTTTATGGTGTAGTAAGAAATAGCGCCAATAATGGCCAGTTTTAAGAAATTCTTGCCCAGCTCCATAAGAGACTGTTTGGAAAAAAGCTTTGTAAAGCCCTTAATGGGGTCTAATTTTGACAGCTTAGGCGTAATCGATTCGCTCGACAGTATAAAGCCTACCTGTATGATATTGGATAGAATCGCTGTAATAAAAACAGCCGCCATCAAGGGACTGATTGCCAAGATAAACCGAATGGTCATCTTGTGAGCAAATATGATAAAATCAGAAACATTCAAATCATTCAGCATCGGCAGCGACAAGGTCCCTTGCATAACAAGCTGGATCTGGGAGTACATAAAAGACCCAAAAAAGGTTAAGGCCATCAAACTGGCCAAAAGCACCGCTACCGAAGGCAGCTCTCTGCTTTTGGCCACCTCTCCCTTTTCCCTGAGTTCCTGCCTCTTCCGGGGTGTTGGTTCTTCAGTTTTTTCTTCATTACTCTCTTCAGCCATTTTTACACCTTCAGCCAGGTCATCGTATTAACCAGCAAGGCACCAAGGCCGCTAAGATATCTCTCCATGAATCTCAAAAGCACGTTCAGGGATGTACCAAAAAAGAAAAGGCCGATGACTATCTGGATAGGAAATGCTACAATCATAATGTTCATCTGGGGTATCAGCTTGGTAACCAGCCCGAAGGCCACCTTGGTAAAAAGGAGCGCAGCTATGGCCGGCGCCCCTATCTTTATGGCAATTACAAACATTTCTCCATACAAAGGCAAAAGCTTTTCAAATAGCTCACTGTTTAAACTTAAGGCGCCCACCGGTAGAATTGTAAAACTCTCCCTGACGGCATTAAGTAATATGTGGTGGCCGTTTAACAAAAGGAAAAGTGTAAAGGCCACCAGATAGGCCAGGTTTGATAAAATTGCAACCTGAAAACCGCTTTGGGGGTCAATGATGTTAGCCATGGCAAAACCTGTCTGAAAGCCTACCGTCTGCCCCATCATCCTTACTCCTTCGAAAAATACCTGCACCAGAAGACCTAAAATTATGCCGATAATTAATTCGGCGATGATCAGCTGCATTACCCCCAATACCGTTTCAGGAAATGCAACCATTTCATGATTCAAAACCGGAAAGAGGGTTATAGTAACAGTAATGGCCAGCCCGGCTTTGGACAAAAACGGTATCACCCGTGCGTTAAAGAAGGGGAACATAAGTAAAATTGTACTTACCCTTATCAATACAAGTAAGAATGCCTTAACTTCTTGATGGGATACGGCCCACAGATCCACAACGGCCTCCTTTATCTGATATAAAATGGAATCTGTTCGATAATTGTTATTGTAAACTGCATCAACTGCTCCAGCATCCAGCCGGCAAAATATAAAAGCGCCATTAATACGACCAGTATCTTGGGCACAAATGTCAGAGTCATTTCCTGTATCTGGGTCACCGCCTGAAAAACGGCTATCAACAGGCCCACGGCAAGACCGAAACCGAGCATAGGCATGGAGACAAGGATCGTAACTTTAATGGCTTCCTGAGCAAAAGAGATAACAAATTCGGGCGTCATATTACGCCACCTCCAAAACTTCTTACCAGTGAGCCCACAATCAAATGCCAGCCGTCCACCAAAACAAAAAGCATCAGCTTAAACGGCAGAGACACCAGAATCGGCGGGAGCATCATCATCCCCATGCTGAGCAGCACGCTGGCCACAACCATATCTATGACCAGAAAAGGTACATACAAAACAAACCCGATGATAAATGCGGTTTTCAGCTCGCTGATGACAAAAGCGGGGATTAAAACAGGCATGGGGATATCCGCCGTATTTTTGGGTTTTTCCATGCTGGCCATCTGGACAAACAGCATCAGATCTTTGCTGCGGGTCTGTTTGAACATAAACTGCCTGATGGGACTCACAGCCGCCTTCAAAGCAGCTTCCTGAGAGATATCTTCCGCCAGGTACGGCCGCAGGGCCTGGTTATTAATCTTTTGCCAAACAGGCGTCATAATAAAAAAGGTTAAAAACAACGCCAGCCCGGCAATAATCTGGTTCGAAGGGGTCTGCTGGGTACCCAGAGCATGCCGCAGGAAAGAAAAAACCACAACCAGTCTGGTAAAGGATGTCATCATTATAAGAATAGCCGGCGCCAGGGCCAAAATAGTTAAAAGAAAGATAATCTGAAGTAAAACAGAAACGTCAGCCGGATCCCCCCCCTTCTCAATTCCTATGTGCAATGAAGGCACAGACATACCGGCGGCCCAGACATTTTTTGCAAACCCCATGCAAATTATCAGGACAAGGATGAAAAGAAATAGAATTTTGCAGTGCTCACTATTCCATGGTCTGGTATTCTTATCCGTTTCCATCGATAGCCCTATGGTCTTGTTTGAGATCGCTTAGTTTGGTTAAAAATCTGATGCTGCCGGGCGTGACACCCAGTACAATCTTTTCGCCTGAAATTTCTATAACTTCGACTCTCTCTTTGGACGACAGATACAGCGTTGAGAGAACCTTAATTAGCATATCTCCTTTGGCCTTGCCCTTAGGCAACATAAACTTTTTCACCAAATAGAGGACCAGGATCAAGAAACCAAGCACAATAAAAAGCATGGCCATCGTCTTAAGCCCGGTATTTACTAAATCCAACTCCACTACTCCACCTGTACCTTCATTAATTCAACGACTTAACCCGCTCAACCGGGTTGATAATATCAGCCACTCTTATGCCAAATTTTTGGTCTAAAATTACTACTTCACCCTTGGCAATCAAGGTGTTGTTTACATATATATCGAGCGGCTCACCCACCGATTTGGCCAGTTCAACGATGGACCCCTGCCCTAACTGCAGCAGTTCACTTACCGGCATCTTGACCTTACCCAGCTCCACCGAGACATTGAGATCAATATCTAAAATAAGATCCAGATCGTATTGCTGCTCCTGCCCGGACCCGCCGCTATCCGCCTGATTATCTTCTTTTGTTTGACTCATAGTTTGCTCCTAATAAATTTTTTCGCTTATTTTTACGGCCTTCTTGTTATTACAAGATCCCGGATAACCCCTGAATTTGAGAAGACCCTCGATATTAACATCAACTGCCGTACCTATATTTTGATCCAGCGGTATGACATCATCAACCTTCATCTCTAAAAGTTCTTTGCTGTTTATCGTAGCTCTTCCCATGGTACAGCTTAACTCAAGCGTTATTTCCAATATTTTTTTCTCCAGATATATTCGCCAGGCTTTATCGGTCTCCACGCTTTCGCTGCGGAACCTGGTTTGAAGTTTGTTTTTTATCGGCTCAATACTGGTATAGGGCGTACAAATAGTCATTGAGCCTGAACCGCTTTCGAGGTCTATCAGGTATTTATTCACAATCACCACATCGTCGGGTGTTACAATTGCCGCAAACTGCGGGTCCATCTCCGAGCGCGTGAAAGTGGCATTTACCTCTTGAACGTCTGCCCAGGCCTCCTGCAAGTCGTTTAAGACAATCTTGACGATCTTCTGTACGATCTTTGTTTCAATGGTTGTAAAACCCCGGCCTTCAAGCTTGGCATGGCTCACGCCCCTTCCACCGAAGAAACTTTCAACAAAGGAAAACACCAGCGGACCTTCCAGAACAAGGAGAGAATAACCTCTTAGAGGTTCCATCTTAAAGATATTAAGACTCGACGGCAGCGGAATGGAAAGGCAGAATTCACCGAATTTTACCGACTCGGTAGAAGATAAATTTACATCTATAACCGACCTGCTGACCATGGGAAGCCTTGTCCTTAAAAAGCCGACAAACCGTTCATTTATTATTCCCATAGCAGGCAGCCTCAGATGAACAGGGCCGGCCGGCATACTGAAATCATAAGCCTTTATCTCCCCATCGCTTTCAGGGGCATCAGTTTCGGTTTGAACCGCTCCTTCACTAATCCCTTCAAGTAGGGAATCAACTTCATCCTGTGATAAAACGTTTGCCATTGTCGTTCCTATTGCACTACGAACTCTGTAAAATATACCCTTTGAATCACATTTTTACCTATAGCCCGGTTCATTCTTGCTAAAAGCGCCTGTTTTAGTTCAAGTTTTGCTTCCATGGTATTAATCTCTGCTATGGTCCGGCTGGAAAGCATTAGCAGGATAGTATCTCTCAATTGTGGTACCTTATGGTTCACCAGCGCTCTTTGTTCTTCCCCGCCGACCTCTATCTCCATCGTAACTTTTAAGTACCTTTTACCGACCCCTTTTTTAGTGGCCAAATTGACGATGAACGACTTGAGAGGAAAAATGATGTGCATTTCATCCGCTTTTTGAGTCGTTGCACTGGCTACTTTTCTTCCGCCATACCATTTCCAGCCAAAAAATCCACCCACACCAAGAAGAACAACGGTGCTTACCAAAACGATCAACTTAAGCTTGGATTTTTTGGGCGGCTGAGCTTCTTCAGTATCTTTTACGGCTTCTTCAGTATCTTTTACGGCTTCTTCTTCTGTCATCTTTACCTCCTACAAGTGTTTAAAAATTATCTCCACCCTCCGGTTTAAGGCTTGGTGCTCCGGACTATCGCCTGGATGCACGGGCCGGGAAGCACCGTAACCTCCAACTGAAAACCGTTCAGGGTCAAGCTGTTTTTGTTTTAAAAAATATTCAAGCACGCTAAGTCCCCTGGAAATTGAAAGTTCCCAGTTTGTGTTATTTTTGTTGTCGCCAACCGGGCTGCTGTCAGCATGACCCATAATGAGAATATCATTGCTGCTGCCTTCGATGCCTTCGGCGATGGCATCCAGAACAGGAAATAGCTCTTTTCCGGCGGTGGCCTCCCCCGCAGCAAAAAGGATGTCTTCGTGGAAGGACAGCACAATGCCTCTCTCATCGTCGATCAGGTCCATTTTATACTCCAGTTTTTTCCTCATTACTTGTAAACTTTCAGGCAGATCAAATGAAGCAAAAAACTTGCTTTGATCAATCACCAGCATATTTGAAGTGTCGCTATATTTTTTGACAAACGCTGCTAACTCACTAACTTCCTTGGCGCCTGAGAATTCAAGCACGCCGGTTGCATCTTTAAAATGCGTAAATAGATTCTCCAGCTTTTTTGCATCCATTGAAGACATGGTAAGTAAAAGTACAAAAAAGGTCAGCAGCAGCATAACCAGGTCTGCAAATGTCACCATCCATGCATTGGAATCAATTTCCTGGTTTTCACTCACTGCTTTTTCCTTAACCCCTTGTTTAAAAAATTTTGAAGTCAAACTTCTTGTAAGTAAAGTAGCCGGAGGATTTCTTTTTTAAAATCCTTTTAACGTAATCAGGTGCTTTATATCGTAAAATTATTTCAACCCGTCGGTTTGCGGCCCTCGAACGTATCGTTTCATTGGGAGCGATCGGATGGTGACTGCTTTGCCCGGAGGCCGTAAACCTCCGGGGGGCTATCTTGCTCTCTGACACAAAATATTTGAGCACTCTCAAGGC
Organism: Candidatus Desulfatibia sp.; assembly: GCF_036446775.1. Lineage (NCBI taxonomy): Bacteria > Pseudomonadati > Thermodesulfobacteriota > Desulfobacteria > Desulfobacterales > Candidatus Desulfatibia > Candidatus Desulfatibia sp. Next base: position 1,190 of record NZ_JAZFTO010000375.1, on the reverse strand, counting down.
CGATAGGGCCGACAACTCCCAATTTGACGTGTATCCCTTCTCTTGAGACGCGCCGGCATCGGTATGCCCAATGATCTCCACCGGAAAATCTCCCTTTTTGATAATGCGGCCCAATTTGCTTAAAAAAGGACGCAATATCGGATTAATCCCGGCCCCATCCTTGGTAAAAAGATCTTTTGCGTTGATAGAAACTGATTCTCCCTCTTCTATCTCGTGAACCCTGATTTCACCTGCTGCTACCGGTACAGGCTTATTCATTAACGCCATAAGCTGTGCGAGGGTTAAATCCGCTTCCATCAGAGGTGCTGAAGGCGGCATAATGTCATCCCCGGTAGCCAAGGGGGACAATCCACCGGGCAGCCCTCCAAAGGCCCCCATGAGTGACCCTATAGCCCGGCGCGTTCTGCTCTCATCCATTACCGCAATAGAATTGAGTAAAATAAAAAAAGTAAGCAATATCAGAAAAAGCGAAACCATCATCGTCACTCCTATGTTGGATTTGCTTTCATCATCTATTTTTCTCTTTTTGGCAGCCATTACTTAAAAGCAGACCCTCTCTGATTGGGTGGTATAAAGGCCAGGAGTTTCTGCTCAAGAACCCGGGGGTTGTCACCATTGGAAAGGGACAATATCCCCTGAATGGTCATCTCCTTGCTCAGCATCTCCTCTTTGCTGCGCGTCTTTAGCTTCCCGGCTACAGGCATAAATAAGATATTGGCCATGATCGAGCCGTAGAAGGTCGTCAGCAGGGCCACCGCCATGGCCGGACCGATGGTGCTGGGATCATCCATGCTCTGGAGCATCTGTACCAATCCGATCAATGTGCCGATCATACCCATGGCCGGGGCAAATGTTCCCATGGTGGTAAAAACCTCCGCTCCCAAATTGTGCCTGTTTTTGATAAAGTCGATCTCCGTATCCAGAATATCTTTGATCTCTTGCGGTTCCAGCCCGTCAATAGAGAGCTGAACCCCTTTTTTTAAAAACTCGTCCTTTACCCCCTTTAGCTCGCTCTCCAAAGCCAAAATACCTTCCCGGCGGGTTTTATTGGCAAAGTTGATAAACCGCTCGATGAGTTCTTTAACCGCAATAGTTCTGGAAAAAAGCGCTTTGCGAACGACCTTTAAAACTCCCAGCACTTCTTTTAGGGGATAATTAATCATTGTCACCCCCATAGTGCCGCCGACAAC
>NZ_JAZFTO010000374.1:0-23956 GCF_036446775.1 Candidatus Desulfatibia sp. | reverse complement strand
GTATTTACGGTGTGATTATCAGCCTCACCACCGTGCATATAGGACATCTTTGCCTTTTTCTTGTGGAAAAGGGTATCAGTCATGTGCATGGGCATCAACCATGATCTCGTTATCGATTGCTGCGAACCGTATCTGAAATTGGCGAGATAACCGTCCTTGGACAATGCCATACCATCCGCTCTCTGCTCGTGTGCCTTGACGCTCTTTTCAGTTGCAATGTACGGGGCATGTTTCATCATGGTCGTATGGTAGGGATATGCGGGATTATACCTGGCCCTAACCATCAGTCTTGCGACCTTATAGAATGGATCATTCGGCTTCCAACCCATGTAGGGCCTGTCAGCAGGGTTGGCATCAACGTAGACATAATCACCGTCGTTAATGCCTAAATCCTTAGCTGCCTGTGGGTGGATGTGCAGCTGATGTTCACCCACGCCGGGGCTCCTTTTATCCATCCTGTAGGGGTCACCATAGTTGCTGTCCCAGATAAGGTTCCAGTCGACCGTACTCCACTGAGAATGCACCCTGTGTCTGGTCTTTGGTGTTATACAAAAGAATTTGTAGCCCTTTTCCCACAAAGGATTCTTGGTCTTCTTTACCTTACTCCAAGGCATCTTTATATTCCTTACATGTCGTTCAGCCGCACCTATATGACTCTCCGGTATCCCGTAATCTTCGGGTCTTATGTAAGGATTGGTACTAACGATAACATTGGGAAGATAGGGCGTCGCTTCTACGGCCTCCCGATGGCTTATAAAGTTTTCTCCGTATTCAATCGCCTCCGGTATGTCACAATAGGAATTAAGCCTGCCCGTGTCGGTAAAGAATGGGCGATCGTAGGTCACCTGTTCGTAGAAAGGCACCCTGGGATAGGTATGGAAATTCATGAGTGCGCCGCCCTTAACGCCATACTTGCCCGCAATTATATCTTTTACCTTATAACCCCTTGTCGGAACACTGGCATCAAAAAGTCTCTGCATATACACCTCGGGCCGGCCTTCAAGTGCAAATTTCCAGTAGTCTGCAAACCTGCTGTCTTCAAGGAGTTCTCCCAGCTTCTCTGCCAGCCTGGCGCTTACCATAACATCATCGATTGAATCATGTAACGGCCTGATACCACCCTTCCATACCTGCAAAAATGGATTGGAACACGAACTGGTAACCTCGTAAGTCTCAAACTCCGCCCACGAATTCACAGGAAATCCGACGTCGGCATACTGTATCGAGGCCGTCATATTGGTGTCACTCGACATAATAAGGTCAATCTTAGGATCTACATTCTTGATCATTTCATAGGCCCACTTGGCGTTATTTATGAGATTGACGTTATTAAACCACAAAAACTTCGTAGGAGTATTAAAGTGTGTCTTGCCTGTAAAACATTTCCGGCCATACTTGGGTGTCTTTACGATCAACGGGGTGTCTCCATGATTCCAAAATGCAACCTCCTCATCCATGGCATAGCCACGAACAGGTACATTCTTGCCATCCAGATCAGGATCAAGGCTCATGTTGAAAGGATCCTCTGCCAGGATTCCTTTAATCCCGGGACCGGACCATTTTGATGCCTGAAAGTTACCGGCCTTGTAATTACCGGCCCAGGTATGTCCACCTGTACCGTGATAGCCAATATTACCAGTTAGCATTAGTGGCAGATAGGTCGCCCTGTTATGCAGGGTTGCATGGAAATAGTGGTTGATCCCCTCGCCATAATGTATGGATGCAGGCTTAATCGTGGCTAAATCCTTTGCAAGCCTTTCAATGAGATGCCCCGGAGCTCCCGTAATCTCTGAAGTTGTCTTCACATCATAATCTCTAAGATGTAACTTATACATCTCAAAAAGCGGCATCACTTCTATTTCCTTACCGTCAATAGTCTTGACCTTGTACTTGCCTTCAAGGGCTTGATTTATCCCTTTGGCTGCAAATCGCTTGCCAACATCTTCTCTCGTAATGGCCTTGAAGCTCTTTGAGTTGTTGTCATAAACAACAAAGTCTCCCAGCTGCTCCCTTTGCTCTGCTGTCATACCCTGCACTCTGTGGCTATAGTCGAGTTTTTGGTTTCTGTAGTTGGGAAACATCTCATGGGCCTTGAGCCTCTTAAGGTTATCGGTCCTCACAAGCAGTGGAAAGTCTGTAAACTGCCCGACAAAGTCTTCGTCATACCATTTTTTATCAATTATTATCTTGGTCACACACAGGAATATGGCCGTATCTGACAATCCCGTCCTGATAGGTATCCAGTAATCGGCCTTAGTTGCGGGAGGATTGTACTCAGGTGAAATAACTACTAACTTTCCACCCCTTTCCATGATCTCTGTCAACCAGTGTGCTTCCGGCATCTTGTTTTCAATCAGGTTCTTGCCCACCTGGACAACCAATTTGGAGTACCTTATGTCTGCAAAATCAATATCAGAAGCCTGGGCACCGTGTACGAAAGGATGTCCGGGCGCCTGATCACCATGCCATGTATAGTTGGACCACATTCTTCCGCCTTGAGCCTTGTCCGGGTCTACCCCTCTCACATGGGCATCGAGAAGCGCAAGCATGTTGGAAAAACGATACTGCCCCATATATTTTCCCATGACACCCAGCAGCCCCATCCCGCCACGGTTTTTAAAGCACCTGGTACCCGCTCCGTTCCAGTGCGTAAGCGTTTCCGGTTCATATTTATCTCTCTTCAGCAACCGTTTCTTGCCCTTGCTGCCACTGTAAGTCTTTGCTATATGAATCATACCCCTGGCGACATAATCAAATATATTATCCCAGGACATCCTGATGAAATCATCCGTACCTCTGGATGTAAACTTATATTTCTTTCTATTCTTCCGGTCCAGCTCCGGAAAGCCGTCATCCGCCCACCGCTTCCAGCCTTTTCTGAGAATCGGATACCTCAATCTATGCGGGCCGTACACCCTTCTGAAGAAAGTGTAACCTTTTAAACACATCCTCGGATTCCAGCTCCTCTGGGGTTTTCTCCCTTCAAGGTCTGTGTAATCCTGGTGTTCGTAGTCTTGCTCTACTCTTACTACAACCCCATTCCTGACAAATGCTTTTATCCTGCATTGATGCGTATCGTTGGGAGAACAACAAAATGAAAACGTGCGGTCGTACCGATACTGATTCCGGTACACATCTTCCCAGTCCCTTTCGGGATAGCTGTCAAGAGGATTAACAACCTCGACGGCCGGCTTCAGGGATTTAAAGGCCAGAACTTTTCTCGTCGGTATTGAAACCGCTGCTGCTACCCCGCCGGCGATTTTCACAAATGCTCTTCGTGTAAGTTTCATAAAAATCCTCCTTCTTGAAAACTTATATTCTCGGTATCAACTACCACGTACCTGCTCTTAATTTATAATATTCCGCGCACCTGACGCACACTCCATCATGTGCACCCCAGTCCGGAAAATCCGCCTTTATCATCTTGACGATTTCTTCACCGGTTCCTAGATCCTCTACCCAGTCAGATGTTGGAAACCGGCAAAGTGGGCAAATAGTGCCTGGAAGTGGGCCTATCTTTTCTACTTCCTCCTCAAGATCACTTGAAATCCCAGAACCACTCTTGCTTACCACCTCAACAAGCTTGTTGACATCCTTTGACATGTCAATCATTTTATGATGCGTTAAAGGCTCTTTTCCTTCCCAGAGCTTCTCAAATATTAAATCTCTTGTTTTTTCCGGGATCTTCCTGAAAAATGAAACAAACTCCTTCTTTCTCTCTTCCTTGGTTGCAATGGTTTCTCTGCCTTCCCCGTGCAACCTGCCATCCACGCGAATATCCCAGAAAAGTCCGTATCTATCCTTTATAATACGCTCTTCCATGGGAGAACATTGGAAAAGTTCGGCCCTATACCCGAAACCTTCATCCAGCATGTCAGCAACATGCATAAGCTCATGCCGGAGCACCTTACATATTTCCTGGCCTTCTATAAACTGATCTGAATATAACCTTATAACAACCTTCTTGCCGTCATCCACTACATTTGAACCCTCATTTTGTTTTGTCGTTGCCCTTCTTACGTGCACCTCCTCAACAACTTCCGTTACGTCGGGATATTCATCCAAGATCTCTAATAAGAAACGACCATATCCCAAACGATGAAAAAAATCGCGGTCTAAGTCCCTGAATCTTTTGGGCCTCAATTCCTGCTCAATCTCATAAATATCATTTCTCAGTTCGTGATACTCCTCGTACAATGCAATATCCCCGTTCCTTTCTCTTTCTGCCAGACCTTTATACACGATACCATCAACTAACTGAGGGTCATAAATTATTTCAGCCGATTTCTTGTCGTTAGGTCTATGCTCAGCCATAATATTCCTCATCCGTACAGGCATCACATGCCATTGCACTTTTGCCTTCGAGTCTCTGAAGATAGTCAGGCTCCCCGCCTTGCAATTCATCTATCTCTTCGGCACTAACCCCCAGGTTTTCCATATCGATATGAACAAAGTCATTTGCCAGCTTGGCAACTTGCCGGTAAAATCCAGCAGGAGATTTTCTCTCCACAGCCCTTGCAAAGGCCTGTATCCATCTACCAATATGAGTGTTCAAAAACTTTTTCTTGGCCATGAGACAGGTCTGCTGTTCCTCATCGCTATGGTTTTCTATTGCAAAAGCCTGTTTGTAAGTTAAGAAATGTAAAAATTCTAACTGAACGGCTATATGATCCCATCTGTTCGCCGTATCGTCTTCTGATACTTCTAATCCAAATGCCCTATAAAACCCCGAAATATCGGCAAGATCCTGTGTCTGCTGGAATATGTGAGAACCACTAACGTACATCTCGTAAGGCGGGCAATCCGTCGCTACAGTTGTACTACCGAATGTATCACGATATTGCTCAAGCAGTACCTCCGGTGCTGTGTGTTGCGATTCCTTGCGCACATGACCAAAGAATTCTGATAACTTATCGTTTCCGATTTCCACCAGGCAACTCTCTACTTCATCCATGTAGTCCTTATCACTCAGCAATTCAAGGAGCTCTTTATCCGGTTCGAAAAGACAAATTGAAAGAAACCGGTATGTATGACTCAGTGCAAGCAATCTTTCTACTTTTTTTTGATTTGGCATTAGAATACTCCCGTAAATAGTTTTAGTACGTAATCATCCTTTCTTCTGAACTCTCCCAGGTAGGTTCCTCAACGTTAATTCTTACCAATTCTACCCCATCTTCGGCGTAACCGATTACAGTATCGTCGTATAGTTCAAACACCTTTCCGTTTACCAGGGTTTCATGAACTTTTTTTCCGTACTTGATCTCAAACCTGGAGATCATGGTCTGGGTGGTTCTAAACAGCTGAAATACTGCCAGCAATTCCCTCGAAGGTGCCGAGTACTTCTCGATGGCCTCATCTACGCCCGGGCCGAACATCTGCCTCAGGTATCCCCTTGGTGCCCATCTCGGCGGAATATAATAAATGTTCGGCTCAGTACCAAATTGAGGATAAAGAGGTAAGGCAACCTTATGAATCCTTATTAAAAAGTCCATGGGATTCTTCGGATCAGGATTATCAGGGTCACCTGTCATCAATCCATTTAACCTTATCTTTCCTACACAGGCAGTCATACACCTTGTTTCCATTCGGCGTCCTTTCGTAATCGGGTCCTTTCCCTCCACCCTTGGGTAGCAGGCTATACACTTTTCTGAAACCCTGGTCTCGCCCCTGTACATCGGTTTTTTGTACGGGCATTGTTCTACGCACTTCCGATAGCCTCGGCAACGTTTCTGGTCTATCAAGACAATACCATCCTCCTTACGTTTATATATGGCCCGGCGGGGACAAGCAGCCACACACGCCGGATAAGTACAATGATTACATAGTCGCTGAAGGTAGAAATACCATCGCTGGTGTTCAGGAAGTTCTGAAAACTCTTTTGCCAGTTTGGTCTCAATGTTTGTTTTCTCACTGGCAGCCGTGTCTTCATAAATATTCGGGAATCTCCACTCCTTATCTGTTGGAATATAGCCTACGGCTATCTGCTTAAGCTCCTTTGTAATGGCCAATTCAAAAATTGTATCACCTCCGTAATAGCCATAAGGTGCCTTTTTCTCATCTTTGTCTTCGGCCGAAGTAAACCATTCCATCGGATTTTTCCCCTGGTCCCAAAGTATCTTTAATATCTTGTGATCCCAAAATTGGGGGTATCCTCCATAGGGTTTTGTCTCTACATTGTTCCACCACATAAACTCTTGTCCCCTACTGTATGTCCAGGTACTCTTATCAGCCATAGTACAGGTCTGACAGGCAATACACCTGTTAATATTAAAGACCGCCGTAAATTGCTTTTGGGGTCTTGAATCCATGTAGGGATAATCCATCTTTCTTCCAAGTTGCCAATTATAAACAGTTGCCATTGCCAGCCTCCTTTATCTAATATGCCGGAGTTTTTCGAACAATCTATTGTTGTTGATATTTTACTCTCTCAAGCGTTAATGGATGCCACCTTATACTAATGGACTTTTGCCCATTTGTGTCCCCTTGCGCACCATTCCATACCGCAACATTAAAGAAAGTTCTCATACCCGGTACGAACTGGACGTCATTTTTATCCGGAGTTGTTAGGGGCCTGTAAATAACCACATTCCATTTGCCGGCCGCCCAATTACCTTTACCTTTAACGTCCTGATGAGTTTGCGAAGTAAGCGTTCCAAATCCTATAGCATTCAAATCTTCAACTGATCGACCTCTATCGGGTTTTGCCAGCAAAGTCCCGGCCGCCCTTCCGCCTGAAATAAATTGAGTGCTCGAATATAAATCGTTTTGAACCGGTACTGCATTCGGATTATCATGAAAGTCGTCAAACATGTTAATATACTCGGCTTCCACATGCTCAAATCTTCCTGCCAAGTGCAATTCTTTCTCCCAGTCCGCCTTCCAATGCCATAAATTAACCGGCCGGCCCCTGTCACCCATTCTCGGACTAAAGGGTGTTTTGGGGGATATAGTTACAAGATCCAATGGAAACATCATAGCTACGGCATCCCTGAATTGTTCATGTTTAATCACCCTTTCATTCTTCACCGCATCATCCCATGTCAGTTTAAAGAATATCGTTTCCCCATTATGAAAGCCCCTGATCTTGATTGCTTTAATCGAACCACCCCCCTGAGGAAATGCTTTGTCCTGCTTTTGCAATTTAATATTTAACGGAGCTGCTTGTTCAAAGGCCTTATCCGCTGAGTTCGCATCTAAATGTAAGTATTTAATTATTAAAGGTTCCTTGGTAGGTATGTTTTCCTCTTTAGCTGCCGGTTCTTCCGCTCCCTGTGAGAAGGTTTTATTATTATAAGAAAGTAATAGCGCTGCAACAACGCCCGCAATGACAACAGATTTCCATAGTATCTTTTTTAACATTTTATTTACCTCCGCACCCTTTTAAATTGACGGTCTGGTAAAAAGTCATCATGCCTGTCGTTGCGAGTCCCGCTTTTAATGGGAAAAAGGAATCTGAAGCTCCATAACTGCCCGTAATAAAAAGATTGCTGCGGGCTAACCTCCTCGCAATAACCGCTGATTATGACTTAATACGAACGATTTCAGCTAAATTGGTTTTGTTCTTTTTGTTTAGCGTTAAAACATGATTCACAATATCTTCAATATCTTCATCCGACAAATTGTTCTTCCATGGAGGACAAAGATTTGATTTGCCTTGAACTTCAGAGCCGTATTTGACGGTCTTAAAGATGCGACCGGACTCCGTCGGTGTGAATTTGGTGAGATCCGCCGGGGTAATACCTATAGCGCTGGCCCAATATATTCCATCCCCCTGGCCGCTTTCCCCGTGGCATGGAAGGCATAGTTGCCCAAAGAGCCGCTTACCTTCTTTAAGGGAGAATTGATGGATGGGTCTTTCTGCATCCGGCGCATCTAGATTGCTTGATGAACATCCTGTAATAATCACGGCCCCAACAAGCAGCATTACACTTATATGATTTCTTAAGCTTAATATTTTCATCATTATTCAGATTTAAGTTTTATAGCCGAACAAGGACATTCCTGAAAGCAGATCCCGCAACCTTTACAATGCTCATAATCGATTTGCAGGCATTTATCTTGATCAAGATAAATTGTTGCTTCAGGACAGCGGATAAAACAATTCCCGCATTTATAACAATCGCCACAATGTAAACATCTTTGGGCTTCGTCAACAACTTCTTCGGCTGACAACCCCTCAACGACCTCACTAAGATCATTATGTAAGTCGGCTATTTGCTTGAACGGATTAATATGGCTGGATGATCGAAGATAATAAACATAATTGAGATCTTCCGGCGATACAATATCTTCATCTTTATTCTTACCAATGAACGGTTTCCCGCCCAAAAATGCAATAACCTCCCGGGCGACTTCGTTTCCACTGCCAACAGCCTCCGTAACCGTCCCGCCCCCGGCCATATCACCACCGCAAAAGACAGGTACTTGGCAGGGAAAATCAATTTTACCCTGCCGGGGTTGAATTCCTAAACCGGAAGAGACAAAATGGTCATATTTTTGCCCGATTGCTGTAATTATTTTGTCAACTTTTATAGGTTTTTCTGATCCTTTTACAGGGATAGGTCTTCGTCTCCCGCTTTGATCGGCTTTACCAATCTTCATTTTTATTATCCATGCAACCAAGCTGCCATTCTCATCCTTTTCAATCTTGACGGGTGCAGTTAAATATTTTAACTTAACGCCTTCTGCCCGGGCTTCTTCTACTTCATGGGGGACCGCGGGCATCTCATTTCTAGTTCTTCTGTAATAAATTGTGGGCTCGCCCCCCAATCTTAATATGGTTCGTGCTACATCAATGGCGGTATTGCCGCCACCTATTACAGCTACTTTGTCTCCTTTATTGATATTTTGGCGATTATTATTCATTTTGAAATCATGCAAAAATCTGATGCCCTCCAAGGTCAGATTTTCATTTGGAATACCCATCGTAATCGCCATATGGGAGCCGGTAGCAACAATAATAACGGAATAATCCTTTTCAATCTCTTTAATAGTAACTTTCTTATTTAAAATAATTTCAACTCCTTGCTGCACAATCATGTTGATTTCTCTATCAAGGATATCTTGAGGGAGCCGAAATTGCGGGATACCTACTCTCATCATACCACCGGCCCGAGGAAGGGCTTCATACACCGTGGTTCGGTATCCCTCCTCGCGCAATCTCAAAGCAGCGGTGAGCCCTGCGGGACCGGAGCCGATAACGGCAATCTTTTCGTTAAACCTAATTTTATGGGATTTTATACTGGTTTTTAAGCCGTAATCGCCCAGAAATCGCTCGATAGCGCCAATATTAAGACATTGATCTAATTCTGCTCGATTGCAGTTTTGCTGGCAGAAATGCGGGCATACGCGACCACATGTAGATGGAAACGGATTAGATTGATAAATAGTTTGGTAGGCATCAGCAAACTTTTTTTCAGAAGCTAGTTTAATAAACAACCGTACATCCGTGCCCGCCGGACAATTGGCCGTACAGGGGGCTTTTTTAGTAACATAGACCGGGATCAAAGCTCTCCCGTCTAAGGCTTCATTCAGTGACATTAGCTTCCTCTAATTTATTACACGATTGAACATGAATTTCTGTCCAGTTAAGCAGGATTACACTTATCTGCATTCTTAAGCTGAATATTTTTAGAATTTTTTGCTTTGCAAACTCACTAAAAACTTGGTTATCTTCAAAACCTCTGCTTCGCTCATATTATATCTCGGCTCCACGGCCCCGGGAACCATTTTTTGAGGGTCTTTTACATGCATAAAAATATATCCGGGACGAAGCCGACTGCCGACGTGAGTAAGAGCCGGTCCAACAGACCCCCCATCTTGCCCTATTTGATGGCACGCCAGGCAGCCCTTTTTCCAGAAAAGCTTTTTACCATCGGCCGCATTGACGTTTACTAGATTTTTTTTCATTTCAAAATCGTCAGGAATATCACTGGAGACAAGAATAGTCCGAATATAATCGACAATAATATTTATTTCATCTTCAGAAAGATAACCTCTAACCATACCAATTTCGCCACCAAGTTTAAATAAGGGCATCTGTTTGAGCATGGGACGTATGACGTCAGGTTTTTTCAGGAAATCTCTTAGCCACTCAGGTTTAGCCTTACTTCCCTCAAAACTCAAATCAGGTGCAAAATCAGCGCCAACACCTCTTATTGTGTGACAGGACAGACATTTGATATCCTTTTCTATCTTTGCAAAAGCACCTGTCGGCTTGTAGTCCGACGGTATGTCGAGAACCTTATACCACAGCGGAACCTCCCCGGCCGTAAATCCGAGGAGCATGGCCGTCAGGTCATCGATCTCTTTTTTTGTAAAACCAAAATTCGGCATCAACAATCCATCTCTGAAAACCCGTGGTGATTCCAGTTTCGTTCTTAAATAAGATTCCCTATCGTTAATTTTATCAGCTACTTTACCCAGATCAAACCTCTCAAAAGGCTTTGATCCAATAGATGAGATCTCTGCTCCAATCATATTGATCACATCCTTCTTTTTTAAATAGGGCCCGATCTTTACAGCCTTCTCCATCCCTTTAATGTCATGACATCCGAAACAGCCATACTTCTCAATGAGACTGGCACCAAGCTTCATCTGCTGCTCGCCGATAAGCTCTTTTTCGGTGAGCTTCTGATCCTCAATATCCCAATCAACAAACTCACTCATAATATATTCGGCTAATGCATCTATGGCTTCATCCGTAAATCTAAACCTTGGCATGCGTGTCTTTGGGAAATAATCCTGCGGCTCTTTAAGCCATTTCTTAAGCCATTCGATCCTGACCTTACTGCCCACCGCCGTTAAATCCGGTGCATAGATATTCTTAAAGGCACCGCCCTTATTCTGAGCCGCATGGCAGATACTGCATCTTGACTCTCTAAATATAATTTTGCCCTTATCACTTAGGTCCCAATCAGGGTCTTTGGCGGGTGTATCGAGCCGATAGTCCATATTTAGCTTAAAAAGATAATCTGTTATGGCCTTGCTTTCCTCATCACTAAAGCCAAAGTTCGGCATGCGCGCCGTTGCAAAGATACTTTTCGGATCCTTGAGCCAATTCACTACCCAGGTGTAGTTTGCCTTTGTCCCTATACCTGAAAGAACCGGTCCGATCTTGGGCATATCCTCATATCCGGCTATCTTATGGCAGCCGTAGCATCCTTTGCGCTCAAGTGTGCCTATCCCAAATGATACAACCTCCGCGCCCCTCAAGTCCTTCACCTTTTCGTGGCAGAGCAGGCAGCTCCCTTGAACATTATCACCTCTTAACATGGGGTAATCCCAATATTTTACATCTCCATGTCCCTTCCTGGCTGATGATGTCGCCCGGCCCTGCCCTCTGTGACATGCAGTGCATCCAAAGCGTGCAGTTTTATGATTCCCTAAAAATATCTCCTTTCCCGGATGTGCCGTAAAGGGTTCCACGGAGGAAACCTTGTGGCTTTCACCAATACCAACATGGCACGATTGGCATCGATCGGTGCGACCAAGATCGGGTATATTAGTCTGCTTAATCTCAATCTTTTGATTTGAAAAAGAAACTATCTGTTTCTTTAGGCTGTCTATATCCGCTGTAAAGTCATTTATCTTCCTGGTAAGTCCATCAACAGGGGCGGCCATTTGGGCAAGTTTGGCCTTGTAGGTCCCCTTTTTGGATTCAAGCTGCTTTATCTTTTTGTCAAATACGGCAATCTCTTGATTAAGTTCGGCCATGGTCTGTTTGTCTTTGGCCCTGCCATGCTTAATGTAATTATATTCTACCAGGAGATATCTTGAGCGTAGTTTCTGAAAATCAAGGCGCGCCATTTTAAATTCACCAGAAACCTCATCCAATGCTCTGCTGCTCTTTTTGTATTCTGTTTGAACCGCCCGCGATTGAAATTCAGCTCTGGCCTTCTCCAAAGCACTTTTAAGATTATTATATTCCTTCTGTATATTATCCCTTGAGAACTCGGAAACGCTCTGCTCAAGCTTTTTTTCAAGCTGCGCCACAACCAGCTTATAGTATTTGTTTTGATACTCCTTCCACGGGCGCAGGGTTTTTGTCTCCCACCAAATCAGCCATACGGAGGTGATTATCAAAAGCAGAACCGCAATGAAAAAATGCAGTGAATAAGATCTTTCTTCTTCTTTCTTTTTCATCTAAAAGTATATTCTCACTTTAACCCTCACCTACCGGGGGTGAGAGGAATTTATCCATCCCTTCCGTAGAAGGGGGCGGGGGAGGGTGCTAGCTATTTTCCTTGGTAAGCCAATGGCTCATTTAAGTTTCATATGTTGAACCAGGGTGTCACCCATATGTACTTAATATGGAAAAGTAAGCGCAGGAATATCTTTATAGGCAATGCCACCATTATAAGAAAAAGGGTCACGACTATAAGATATCGCAAGGGGCCAAGTGCAGCCAGGGTTTGATTATACCGCCTTTGCAAATATTTATAAGGCAGGGCCGTCCCCACAGCAAAATACCCAAGAATTACGGATCCTCCTATAACAGATCCTGCCAGGGATCGCGGATCAATCCCGAAAATCTGTGATAAGTCTACATTGATTTCGACGGTAACAATGTGTGGGTCCCACTGCTGCCACGGCCAGAACCATACCCAGCCGGGCCCCCGCATAAAAACCCCTATAACGATTAGTGTTGTCCATAATACAAGGAAACCAAAACAAAATGTTGAGATTGCAAATTTTCGCTCGCACCAGGTGTAGTATCCAATTCCTTTGGGGTTCACATCCACATAAGGGATAACACAAAGGCCGACAACAATAAGTGTAGGCATGACAATACCTGCTATCCATGGATCGAAATATACAAGCATCTCCTGTAGCCCCAAAAAATACCACGGTGCTTTGGCGGGATTAGGTGTGCGGGTTGGATTGGCATATTCCTCAAGCGGGGCGTCAAGCACAATAGACCATACCATCAGAAATACGATTACAATTATTGCAACAAGGAATTCCTTCCTAATAAGATAAGGCCAGGTAGGCAGATAATCCCATGTAGATGTTTTATTCTCTTCATCAGCCTTATCTTCAGGCGACATATCCTCCTTAGCCTTTCTGCTCCTTCGTCTATCACCGGTAATAGCATAATAAAATGCTAAAACAGTGAAAAACAGGACCATTATCATCATGATAACGATGGCCACATTATCCGGTTTGCTTATAATCGCAATAAAGTTCTTCATTGTGGTCCTGATATCCCTCCGTCTCTCCTAATGCGCCAGAAATGCACGATTAACAACACGTAAGCAGCAACAGGCAAAGCAATACAGTGCCAGATATAGGCACGCAGCAAGGCATTACTGCCTACCGTGGACCCTCCCAGCATTGCAAACCTGAGATCATTATAAGCTGTCATACCAAGTTGAGGACCAAAAGGGCCTTCATGTCCAACAAACGGTGATGCGCGCGCCATGTTTGTCCCCACAGTAATGGCCCAGTATCCCAGTTGATCCCATGGCAATAAATAGCCCGTGAAGCTCAGAAGCAGCGTCAGCGTCAGCAGGATAACTCCAATAACCCAGTTGAACTGACGGGGATGTTTATATGATCCGGTCATAAATACCCTGAACATATGCACCATTGCGGTTATGACCATAAGGTGTGCCGCCCATCTATGGATATTGCGCAGAAACAACCCAAAGGGAACGGTAAACTCCAGATCCTTAATGTCCACATAGGCATCACGGGTATTGGGATGATAATAGAACATAAGTAAGACGCCGGAGATAGTAAGGATCAGGAAAAGCAAAAATGTTATCCCTCCCATGGCCCAGGTAAACCCCAGCTTTAACGCACCACGTCTTACATTTACAGGATGAAGATGAAAAAACACATTACCGTGTATGGCTTGCATCCTATCCTTGGGAGTATGCGTATAGTTTCTACGAAAGATAGACTTGCCTACCGGAGTCTGCCTGAACTTGTCAAAAAGTTTCTTTATCATAATTCTTCATCTTTTCGCCCCTCTATCCTTACTGTCTTCGGAGCTGAGAAGGGCGGGCAAAATGAGGGTTTCCGGTTATACTATTAAGATGCTCTGAGGGTTGGTTTCATCCGGATCTTTATCGGCCACACTTCTATAAATAACACTCTTGTCAATCAGAATCTGTCCATCATCTACAAGTGTTATCTTGTATCTATCCAGCGGTCGAGGTGCAGGACCTTCAACATTTACACCATTTCGCAAGTATCCACTGCCATGGCACGGACATTTGAACTTGTTCCTTGACTCGATCCAGTTGGGTGTACATCCAAGATGGGTGCAAACTGTTCTTAAGGCAAATATTCTGTTTTCGTCATCTCTGACAATCCACACTCCATACTGGTCTTTAAACCTTGTATCGACCGTCCCGGGTAGAAATTCTGAAGGTTTACCTACTTTAACCCTTGTCGGCGGCTCGAACAGAACCCTTGGGTAAAAGAACCTCGCAAACACAACCGCACTTCCCAGTAAAAATGATGCTATACCACCCCAGGCAGCTTTTAAAAAAAATCTTCGGCGAGCATCGCCTGTCGGTACCTTCGGTGCGGATGCTTTCTCTTTCTTATCCATCATCTTTTCAATTTAATATTTATTTCTGTTGTTTGGCCGGCTTCAACAGTTACCTTTTGTTGATATGGCCGTTTTTTCTCATGCCACGTCTTAAGCGTATATTCCCCGGGTGGGATATCGGTTATTGTAAAGCCGCCGTCATTGCCTGTCTTGGCGAAATACGAATTAGGCAACATCATAATATACGCAGACATCTCGGTATGAACATTACACGCTAAAGCAGCCTCGCCTTCTTTGTCGAAAGTTACTTGTTTAACTATTTCACTACCATAAGTGCCAAGGTTGAATTTTTTCGTCTCTGATGAGCTATAAACATTATGCTTAACATTATCACTGTTGGCAAAATCAACGGTCGTTCCGATAACAATAGGAAGGACATGGGGGATGAAAGTAAGGTTCTTTTGATCTACAACGGGATGATTTGCAGGAGGTTTGAACTTTCCTGAGACATCTGCAAGATAAACGACAACATCTGCTGATCGGCGTGCCCGAAATACCTTAACTTTACCGGTGATAGTACCGCTTTTTTCACCGGCAAAAACTGGAACTGCGACTAAAACAGAAAATATCAGACAAAATAACCTCTTAAACATGCTACCCTCCTTTTTAAACTAAAATTAAATTCCAAGCTGCTTGTTGGAGCGCAGCGGAAATTCCGCACAGCGGGGCTGCAGGGAGCTTCAATTCAAAAGGGATAAAAATTTTTTCCAGTCTCGAGAGCTTTCGAACGTTGTATAAAATTGTAAAGCGCTTTTATGTTCAATGCTAGACCTTGCGGTCGCAAAGGGTCCGAAGTTCTCGTTGGGCGGCTTGCTTGATTTTGTAAGCGCAGTCTTTGATGACGCTGTAAACCACGAGACAACCGTCATCGTCACACACAGTCTCAACGCGATCCGTTTGCCGGATCATCTCTTCGGCCAGTTCCAAGGCCGCGAGAACCTGCTGCATGCAATCATTGTTCATAACATTTCCTGGAAAGATTCTATGCCCAATATGCTCAAAATATGTTAAACAGCAAAAAAAGTGCCAATAAGAAGAGAAGCTCCTTGAAGAGGATGTAAGACTTTGAAAGTATGGCAGATTATTTTATTGCCGGTGGAATTAATATTGCTCTGAGATTTTATAGGGAAGGAGTTAAATGGGACACTGTATGGGACATTGTTAAGTGTTAGTAACTATTCAGACAAATATATGGCGTAGATTCAAATAGTTGAAAGGGTTTTGCTTTTTTAGGAAGACCTTTTATGTCCCATTTAGCTGAAGTGGGACACGGGACACTGGGACACAATGCCCTTGCCTGGGTTTCTCATCCCGCTTTGCGGCTGCTCTTTTGCCGTCCAAAAAATCGGTATAGAGAGGATCGGGAAACTCCCAAAATTTCAGCGGTCCGGCGCTTGTTGCCTCCGGCCTTTTTCAAGGCCGCGGCTACATCCACGGCCTGGAGCTTTGGTTCACGCCGCCGCCGCGTAAAGGGCCTGGATATGTTCAAATGGAGGGCCGGAGGAAGGTGTTCGGGTTCGATTACATCTCCCTGGCGCTTGGCCAGAGCAAATTGAAGGATGTTTTCAAGTTCCCGTACGTTTCCGGGCCAGGAGTAGGCCTCCAACATGGAGAGGGCCTCGGGAGAGAGGGAGACCTTTTTACCAAAAGATTCCTCGGTGTAGAGGGCCAGAAAGTGCTCGGCCAGAAGGGGGACGTCCCCTAATCGATCCCGCAAGGGAAAGATGAAGATCGGCATTACACATAGCCGGTAATAGAGGTCCGGCCGGAAGCGTCCGGCCGTTAACTCTTCTTCCAGATTTTTGTTGGTAGCGCTGATCACTCTCACATTTACCCGAACCGTTTTTTCGCTTCCCACCCGCTCAAAACACCCGTCCTGGAGAACACGCAGGAGCTTAACCTGCATGGCAGGGCTCAACTCGCTCACTTCATCTAGAAAGATAGTCCCGCCGTCGGCCAGTTCGAAGCGTCCTTTTTTGTCACGGATGGCACCGGTGAAAGCGCCTTTGACATGGCCAAAGAGATCTGTTTCGATCAAACCCTCCGGTAAAGCACCGCAGTTGACAGGGACAAAGTACTTGTGGCCGCGTGAATTCTCCTCATGGATGGCCACGGCCACCAGTTCCTTTCCCGTCCCGCTCTCGCCCTGGATTAACACCGGCGCATCCGTTCGAGCGACCTGCTTGATCGTGTCAAACAGTTCCTTCATTTTCTGATCCTGCCCCACAATCCCTCTAAATCCGGCCTTTACGTCCGGCAGAGAGAATAAACACAACTTGGTGACATCTTCGATAATAAGATTCGCAAACCGCTTGTTTTTGTACGTGAAAGGAACCGCGCTGAACAGCAGCGTTACATCTCTGACCTGGCCGTCGGTAATTAGTTGAAGATTTGCCCGGGCCATTTGTTTTTTGTTCTTTGAAAGTGCCGCAAAGGCCACTAACCGGACTTCACAGTTTCGGCAGCCTTCCTCAGAGCCGCACCCTTGCGGATGTTCAGATGCACGGACGCAGCCCAGGGCATCCCCACTCCCCTTTCCCAAGACCGCTTGCTTCGTAACACCTACCACCTGCTTTAGGATGTTGTTAATGGCCTGAACACGACCTTTTTCGTCCACTACAAGGAGGCCGCAGGGAAGGGAATCCAGAAGGGCATTGGCAAAGCTATCATTTTGAAGCAACCTATCAATGTCATTCATTTCGGTTTTCCCTATATTTTTGACAGAGAATTTGAAGCTCCATGCACTCCAGCATGCGGGATCTTCACTACACTATGACAAGGTACGGGGAATGCGTTCGCTATTGCAGTTCAAAAAAGAATATATCTGTTTTTATTCATTTGTCAATATTGAAATTCTTCATCCGCCTCTTCCAGCGCGAGCGCCATTTTGGCTCTCTTTTTTTTGACGATGATAAAACAGATCGTAACTGTAAAAAGAATCAGCATGGGAAGCAACAGTTCTGCCAGCATCACCTGCCCCTCGCCCGGAGATGGTGCTTCAGACTCAATCCTTGTAATCTTTTCTTCCGTACTCACCCTTGAATGGATGGTCAGGGCAATTGCGCCGATATAAATGGCGACAAATACAATCGCGAAAATACACAACCTAATTTCAAATTTACTCATCACCAGATACCCTTCAGCAAGAAGTTTCTGTATACAGCCTTACAATAAGCGTCTCAACTATATTGATGGTCTCATAAAAAGTCAAATAACGGCTTTTTTACATCCGGCGAATTCGAGATTTCCATGTAAGGAATTAAAGAATAAAACGACTAAATGATAACACCTAAGAATGGGTCTATTTTGCATTGCCTGCCATAGTAAGTTGGTAGAAAGGGGCCTAATGCGTGCTTATGTTATCAGAACAACTTGTAGAAAAGTATTAGCACTCTTTACCGCTGCTTTGGGAGTCATTATCATGTCTGCCTCTTTCGGTTGGACATTTTCCCACAAATCAATCAGCCAAACACTAACAGAAAATCTACCGGGGGCAGAGGAATTTAAGGCCGCACTTTTAAAAGAGTTTGAAAAAATGAGAAAAATCCGTGGGAAAGACTATCGTCCCAGAACGAGACACCTGCGGCCTGACGGCGGGGCCAAATTTACGAATCGCCTCTTTCTTGAGTCGAGTCCCTACCTTATTCAACATGCCCATAACCCCGTCAACTGGTACCCTTGGGGCGATGAGGCCTTTGAAACCGCAAGAAAACTAAACCGGACCGTGCTTCTCAGCGTGGGATATTCGACCTGCCACTGGTGCCACGTAATGGAAGAGGAGTCCTATGAAGATGAGGAAATCGCCCGGTACCTGAACCAAAACTACATTGCCATTAAAGTCGACCGGGAAGAACGCCCGGATATCGATGCTATTTATATGAGTGCGGTTCAAGCCTTAACCGGCAGTGGCGGATGGCCCCTGAACGTCTGGCTGACACCGGACCGCAAGCCCTTTTACGGCGGCACTTATTTCCCGGCCAGAGACGGGGACCGGGGCGTGAGTATGGGGTTTCTGACCATTCTGACGAGAATTAAAGCGCTTTACCAAACCGAACAGGGCCGGGTAGAGGAAATCGGCCAAAAGCTAACAGGAGAGATTCAGCAAAGGCTTAGCTCTGAAACCGGCGACCGCTTACCTGTGGCAGATCTTATGCATCAGGCCATCGAGTATTACAAGCGCGCCTTTGACCCGATTTACGGCGGAATATCGGGAGAAATCAAATTCCCGAGCAGCCCTCCTGTCCGGCTTCTTCTACGGTATTATCGGCGCACGGGGGATCAGGAGGTCCTCCACATCGCCAAGCTCACACTTGAAAAAATGGCGGCAGGCGGAATCTATGATCACGCCGGGGGCGGTTTTCACCGGTATGCCACCGACCGGCGCTGGCTTGTCCCCCACTTCGAAAAAATGCTCTATGACAACGCCCTGCTGATCATGGCCTACCTTGAAGGATATCAGGTGGCCGGTGATCAACATTTTAAAAGGGTTACCAAAGAGATCCTGCACTATGTGAAACGGGATATGACCTCGCCTGGCGGAGCGTTTTACTCGGCCACAGATGCCGACAGCCTGACCCCCAAGGGCCACCGGGAGGAAGGATATTTCTTCACCTGGACCCCCGAGGAACTGGAAGACGTGTTGGGCAAAGAGCGGGCCGAGATCGTCAAAACCTATTACGCAGTTGGGTTTACCGGTAATTTTGAAGGACGGCATATTCTGAATACTCCCAAAACAGCCGCTGAGATCGCTGATGACCTTAACATGTCAGAAAAACGACTGCAGGCGATCATCGAAGAAGCCCAAGAACTTCTTTTTCAACGACGAAATCGCCGTCCCCATCCGCTGCGGGACGAAAAAATAATCACGGCCTGGAACGGGCTGATGATCTCTGCCCATGCCCGCGCCGGGCTTATCCTGGGAGAATCGGCGTACATCGATCGTGCCGTCAAAGCCGCGCGCTTTATTCTGGAACATCTTTACACCAAAAACCGGCTTTATAGAATCTATAAAGACAACCAGGCCCGGCACAAGGCCTATCTGGACGACTATGCCTTTTTCACGGCCGCACTTTTGGATCTCTACGAGGCCACCCATGACATCCAATGGCTGGCAAAGGCGATTGAATTGGATGAAATTCTGGAAAAATATTACGAGGATAAGAAAAACGGCGGATTTTTTAGGACAAGCCCAGAACACGAAAGGCTGATTGCCCGGGAAAAGCCGCACTATGACGGCGCCGAGCCGTCCGGAAATTCGGTTGCCGTTCTGAATTTGCTGCGGCTGGGTGAATATACTTTAGAGGACAACTATCAGAAGCGTGCAAAACAAGCCTTAACGTTCTTTTTGGGCGGCTCCACATCCAATCCCCTTGCGCTTTCTGAGATGATGCTGGCCCTTGATTTTTACCTGGACAGGCCCAAGGAGATTATCATCGTGGCTCCTGAAGGAAAACGAGACCAGGCGGAACCCTTTTTACGGGAGTTTGGAAAGCAATTTCTACCAAACCGGATTTTAACCGTCGCTACTGAGGGAAAAGATTTAGAATCCCATGCCCGGCTTATTCCGGCTGCCAGAGGAAAGTTCGCTTTAAAGGGAATGACCACGGCGTATGTTTGTGAAAAAGGAATTTGTAAATTACCAGCGCAAGATCCCAAGTTATTCGCACGGCAGCTTCAAGAAGTGGAAAAACTGAAGGATTTTATTAAATGACTAGAAAATCAAGCTAAAGTTTTAGAGCACCAATAAAATTGTGTCTTGCATAAAGGCGATTTCCCATTATATGTTATCGATTATATTTTTGGATCGTCATAATAATTAGTACCCATCCACGTATCCAAAATGAACACTATGGGTGTCCAATTCAGAAATGAGCAATTTTTGTCCTGATCAAGGCCGCACAAGGGTTTTTGCCCGAGGCGTACTTTAGTACGTCGAGGGCGGAAACCCGCGGAGAACGCCGAGCAGGGCAAAAATAGCCATTTATGGATGGACACTAATTAAGATAACATTCTATGGCAAGGTAAAAATGGAAATTCACCCAACCGCCGAGATCGCCCCTACGGCCCAAATTGGTAAAAATGTTAAAATTGGAGCATATGCCGTCATTGAAGATCATGTGGAAATCGGTGATAATTGTTTGATAGATTCGCATGCATTTATTCGAAGTTATGTGAAAATGGGATCGAATAATGTTGTGCATCCATATGCGGTCATTGGGGGCTTACCCCAGGCTACTACTTTTGACATCAATTTAGAAACATATACAGTAATCGGTAATGACAATGTTTTCAGGGAATCAGGCACTATCCACAGAGCTACCAGGGAAGGCGAGTCAACCCGGATTGGATCGAATTGTTATTTTATGACTTGTATCCATGTCGGACATGACTGCGTAATTGGGGATGGGTGTATTTTTGCTTCTTATACAGGTTTAGGGGGGTTTGTAGAGGTCGATGATAAAGTTTTTTTCGGTGCAGGAGCGATGGTCCATCAATTTGTAAGAATTGGTTCTTTGGCAATGCTGGCAGGGGGAGCATTGATTCGCAAAGATGTTTTACCGTTTTCACTGGTGGGCGGCACGCCTGTGCGCCACTATCGTCTTAATTTAATAGGTTTGCGCAGGGAAGGTATAAAAGGTAAGCGCTTAAAGCCGATTTCAAAAGCTTTTTTATCTTTGAGAAAGTCGCGAGATTTAGCGGCGCTGGAATTACCTCAAACACCCGAAATCGATTATTTGCAGCAATGGGTTTCCGCTCCTTCAAAAAGAGGAATCTATGGGTTTGTTTCTGATAAGAAAAAGGAAGAGGAATGAAAACGAAATGCTGACACCCTAACCTGGATAAACCCCTGAAACGGGGAACCAAAAAGCATTTGCCACCAAGGCACAAAGACACAAAGGATAATATTTATTATTCTTTTTTTTTGTGCCTTGGTGTCTTTGTGGCAATCAACACAGTTTATCCACAAAAAACACACATTTTAAGTAAAGATAATCAAAACAGCACATATTGTGTATAAAACCCTTTTAAAACACATTCCCTTGTGATATGGAATAATGTTAGCAAGTTGGCCGCCATAGAGAAGCGCAAAATAATTCTCAACCAATTGCATTAAAATTACAGAAGTTTATTTATGACGAACAACAACTATACGGCAGAATCGATTGAAGTACTCAGCGGTCTTGACCCTGTCAAGCGCAGACCCGGAATGTACACGGATACGATTAGACCCAACCATCTCGGGCATGAAGTTGTCGACAACAGCGTGGATGAAGCCATTGCCGGTTTTGCCGACCGCATTAGCGTTACATTGTACAAAGACGGTGCTTGCAAAGTGAGTGATAACGGCCGAGGCATGCCGGTTGACATCCATCCTGAAGAAGGCGTCAGCGGTGTTGAAGTAATTATGACTCGGCTGCATGCCGGCGCAAAATTTTCCAACAAAAATTATCAGTTTTCCGGAGGGCTGCATGGTGTGGGAGTATCGGTGGTAAACGCGCTATCGACCCGGCTGGATGTGGAAATAAAAAGAGACGGCAAGAAATATGAGATCGGCTTTGCAAACGGCGATAAGTGCCGTGAACTGGTGGAAGTGGGCACTGTCGGTGTTAGAAATACAGGGACCACGGTTCAATTTTGGCCGGATCCGAAATATTTCGATTCTTCCAGATTCTCCGCCCGTCGATTAAAACGCGTATTGCGGGCCAAAGCCGTACTCTGCCCGGGACTGCGGGTTTATTTTAAGGACGAAAACTCCGGAGAATCCGAGAACTGGTACTTTGAAGACGGCCTTAAAAATTATCTGATTGACAGTCTTAAAGAGTTTGCCATGCTGCCGGAAGAGCCTTTTATCGGCGAGATTAACGGCAATTATGAATTGGCGAACTGGGCTGTTGTCTGGCTGCCTGAAGGGGGCGATACGGTTACGGAAAGTTATGTTAATCTGATCCACACCCCGCTGGGCGGCACGCACGTAAATGGTTTCCGCAGCGGATTGTTAACATCCATCCGTGAGTTTTGTACTTTTCGCAACTTAATCCCCAGAGGAGTCAAACTCGCTCCGGAAGATATATGGGATCGCTGCAGTTATGTGTTGTCCGTGAGAATGCAGGATCCCCAGTTCTCCGGGCAGACCAAGGAGCGTATGGGGTCCCGGCAGTGCGCGGTGTTTGTTTCCGGAGGTGTCAAGGATGCCTTCAGTCTCTGGCTGAATCAGCACACGGATGCCGGTGAAAAGCTGGCCGAAATGACCATAAAAAATGCCCAGCACCGTTTGCGAGCCAGCAAAAAAGTCGCCCGCAAAAAAATCACCAACGGTCCGGCTTTGCCGGGCAAGCTGGCAGATTGTGTGGGCATGGAACCGTTGCGCAGCGAACTGTTTTTAGTGGAAGGCGACTCCGCCGGCGGATCCGCCAAACAGGCCCGTGACCGCCAGTTTCAAGCGGTTATGCCTCTTAGGGGAAAAATTTTAAACACCTGGGAAGTCGATTCTGCGGAGATACTGAGTTCCAAAGAAATCCACGACATTTCCGTTGCAATCGGCGTAGATCCTGCCTCTAAAAACCTTGACGGTCTGCGTTACGGCAAGATCTGCATTTTAGCTGACGCCGATTCCGACGGACTGCACATCGCCACCTTGATTTGCGCCCTTTTCATGCGTCATTTTCGCCCGCTGGTAAAAGCCGGGCATGTCTATGTCGCCATGCCGCCTCTGTATCGTATTGATGCCGGCAAAGACGTCTATTATGCCCTGGACGAAGAAGAAAAACAGGGAATTTTAAAGCGGATAAACAATAAAAAGAAAAAAGGTGCAATTAACGTGCAGCGTTTTAAAGGGCTGGGCGAAATGAATCCTCTGCAACTGCGGGAGACGACCATGGCGCCGGATACGCGGCGCTTGGTGCGGCTTACGCTCGACCGTGATGATAAGGCCGAGTCCATGATGGATATGCTGCTTGCTAAAAAGCGGGCCGCGGATCGCAGAACATGGCTGGAAGAAAAAGGTAACCTGAGCATAAAACCATGACTGAAACAGCAGCATTGAGCCTGGAAGAGGTTGAGAGTCTGCCTCTGGAAGTCTTTTCGGAGCGGGCCTACCTGGAATATTCCATGTATGTTATTTTAGACCGTGCTCTGCCCCATATCGGCGACGGCTTAAAACCGGTACAGCGGCGCATTGTCTACGCCATGTCGGAACTGGGGTTAAAGGCCGGTTCCAAGTACAAAAAATCAGCACGGACCGTGGGTGATGTACTGGGTAAATTTCACCCTCACGGCGATTCGGCCTGTTATGAAGCCATGGTCTTAATGGCCCAGCCGTTTGCCTTTCGTTACCCTTTGCTGGATGGACAGGGCAACTGGGGATCTCCGGACGATCCCAAGTCATTCGCGGCC
>NZ_JAZFTO010000373.1:0-2892 GCF_036446775.1 Candidatus Desulfatibia sp. | reverse complement strand
AAAGGGACAATGTGATTGGTAAAGACAAGAGATCCTTAATACAAAATAAAATAAGGAACATTTTTAAAGACTCAGATGGTTTCGAAAAAAGAGTTGTTGCAACCATGCCTATCCGGTTAACACAGGTTCGTCTGATTCTGCTGGAGTCGTATGTGTTTTCGCACCTTCGTAAAAGTCCCTGTAGGTCATCGACTCCACTCGGGCGGCAGTCTTCAGCACACTATCAAATCCCACCATTGGCCAGAATCGCCGGGTAAATCGGAAAACGAACTCGTTAAGATAGCCCTGTAAATGCGTCGGGCTGACTCCATGATGTGTTCCCAGAAGCCACGCATCCAGATTCCCGAATACAATGTGGATCATTGGGAGATGCTGATCCGTCTTGGCTTTATCACCTCGGACAGGCATGGCTACGTGACTGTATCCCAGCTTGTGTAAATTGTCGTAACCGGTCCACCCGTCGGTCCGTACTTCCGCTCTTGTCTGTACATTGTCCAGAACCATCGGTTCCAGAGTTTTTTGCCCGCGGTTCGGAATAACTTGGAGGCGCAACCTGCCTGCGATAAAACTGCGGCCATGTCCTCCTCGGTGTTGCGGACGCTGGCCGGACGGTAGATTTGGGTCAGGGCCGAGAGCTTTCTTCCGCGGGAGCACCTCTACCATGCCGACAACAAGCGTCTTGTGGTGTTGTCCTCGCCCCTCTCCCTGTGTTGCACCACCGACGTACGTTTCGTCCACCTCGACTGGCCACTTAGCGCCGATTCGATCCCGTCCAGGCCGAACCATCGCAACACGCAGCTTGTGTAGCATCAGGAACGCCGTCTCATAGCGTTTGATGCCAAGCTGACGTTGGAACTGCAGAGCGCTCATACCAGGAGTCTGAGTTGTCACCAAGTACGCAGCCCAAAACCAGACCGGCAGGGGCTGCCGCGTTCTATGCATGACGGTGCCCGCTGTAAGGCTAACTTGGTAGCCGCATTGACGACATTCCAACACACGTGGTCTGGCCTGAAGACGCCACGGATCACCGACCTGACCACAGGACGGGCATTTGAAACCATCTGGCCACCGGATACGCTCCAGATGGCGAGCGCAGGCCGTCTCATCAGGGAAAAGATGTTGAAACTCCAACAAAGTTCGAGGGTAATCTGACATGCGCTGGATTATACCCTAAAATGCCAACCTGTGTCAAACGGATAAGTTTAATTTGGACCTTGAAGGAAAAGTTGTCACTGCCGATGCTCTGCTAACTCAGGTAAAAATCGCGAATTACATTGTCGAAGAAAGAAAAGCCGATTATGTGTTTACGGTAAAAGACAATCAACCAACACTTAAATCCCATATAGAAACGTTAAATCTGAAAGAAAAACCATGTGATCATAAAACGGTTGATAAGGGACACGGTCGCATAGAAATAAGAAAAATTCGCTGTAGTACCCAGCAAAATGATTAGATTGAATTTCCTCATGTAGCTCAGGTTTTCTGCATCGAAAGAGAGGTCTTCCATGTTAAAAAAGAAAAAACGACAACTGAGGTTGTATACGGAATTACCAGTCAATCTCCTGATAAAGCCTCACCCGAGAAACTTCTTCAACAAAACAGAGGACACTGAAGTATTGAAAACAAAATACATTGGGTACTTGATGTAACCTTTGATGAAGATCGCATCCAGATCAGCAACCTCCACGGACCAATGGTTATAACTTGTTTAAGAAAGTTCGCCATCAGTCTGTTAAGATTGCGTGGTTACAAAAACATGGCCGGTGCGTTTCGTAAGCTTTGGGGAAAACCGCACTTGGCCATAAACTTGGTAATGTAACTACGGACGGATCAAAGGGTCAGTTTGGTGGAATCGACTTTCCAAACGGAAAACGAAGTACTACGTGGCCACTTGGTAGTTAAGTCATATTTTATCCAAATTTACGTGGCCCTTTCTCACATCATAAATACATAGGGTCTTTCATACAGTGGCTTTAAAGTCTGTCAATTCCATAAGGCCCTTTCGTGAATAAGAATTTAGGGCCAATTAATAATGGAAATCCAAGCCACTTTCAGACGTTTTATTTCGGAATTCAAGAACGACTCTTAATATTTTATGTAAACTCACTTCCCGCATGAAAGGAAAAAGTTATCGATCATAATATGTTACTGGCATAATCTCGGTGGTTTTGTAGTTCGACATGTCTGACCAAAAAAATATTACAAATCACCAATAATATCAGTCGGCCAAAAAATGAATGAATTTACCGTGAATTTACACAAGCTGGGATACAGTCACATAGCCGTGCCTGTCCGAGGTGATAAAGCCAAGACGGATCAGCATCTCCCAATGATCCACATTGTATTCGGGAATCTGGATGCGTGGCTTCTGGGAACACATCACGGAGTCAGCCTGACGCACTTACAGGGCTATCTTAACGAGTTCGTTTTCCGATTTACCCGGCGATTCTGGCCAATGGTGTGATTTGATAGTGTGCTGAAGACTGCCGCCCGAGTGGAGTCGATGACCTACAGCGACTTTTACGAAGGCGCGAAAACACATACGACTCCAGCAGAATCAGACGAACCTGTGTTAACCGGATAGGCATGGAACAAGCTTGGATAAACGGTGCAGTGTTTTGGCATCAACCAGGGCATCATCCCATTTGGTTCTGGTGCGAGCGATAAGAGTTGTTAAGCCTGTCAAAATCGGGCCTTTTAAAATAAGATAAACTAGTAGACTGAAGACAACAATCAATGTGACTGCCAGACTGTTGGCCATGATTTCTGCTATGGTATCTGACAGTTCCCAACTTTATTATCCAGTTTTTAATTATTTCCATCATTGGTCACTCCTCCAAGGACAGATTTAATGTCTCTCGCTTTCCATTTTCTTGCATGACTTCTTCAGTT
>NZ_JAZFTO010000372.1:0-3430 GCF_036446775.1 Candidatus Desulfatibia sp. | reverse complement strand
GAGGGCATTCCGTATAAGGGTGGAACGGTGGATGTCTTGATCCGTGTTTCGGCCTTTACCGGTATTCGGGAGATGAAGGTGGAGGCGTTCGCGCTTTGCGACGATCCGGTCGAATTTGTTACCGGTATTAATTATTGGGAGACCACGGAAACATTCCAAGGCGATCATTATATCGGCACTTGGGGAATCCACCCGGAAGATGTAGCAGCATCCCCGCAGAAGATCGGCGCCGCTGTGCTCTACAACCCCGACGACTTTGCTCAAACGCTGAAAACCGATGGCGAAATCCTGCTGGTTTCAAAGCCCGCAAAGGTCCTCTCAACATGGATTGTCAGCGCCTGTGAAAAGGAAGCCGGAGTTAATCGTCAACGGTTTGAACAACTATGTGGAGAGCCGCTTCAACCGGAAGCAAATACGTTAAGCGATGAAGAGCGGCTTGCCTGGTGGCACGAAGCCCGTTTCGGCATGTTTATACATTGGGGGGTATATTCGCAGTATGCCGGAATTTACAACGGACATGATCAGGCCAAAGGTGGTGCCGAATGGATTATGAACCGGTGTAAAATTCCGGTGACCGAATACAAGGAAAACGCCAAAAACTTTAATCCGGAAAACTATGATCCGGAGGCCTGGGTGAAAATGGCCAAGGATGCGGGGATGAAATATTTGATCATTACCGCGAAGCACCATGACGGATTTGCTCTTTTCGACAGTGAGGCCAGTGACTGGAACGTGGTCGATGCCACACCGTATGGCAAGGATCTCTTAAAGCCGCTGGCTGAGGCTTGTAAAAAACATGGGATCAAATTGGGATTCTACTATTCTCAAAATCAGGACTGGTGCAATCCCGGCGGATCGGCCGCACGTAGGTTATCGAAGGAAGGCTGGCCCAACCCTGATGCCGCAAAAGTCGATGCCTACACCAAAAAACATAATGGACACTGGGATCTGGCTCAGGAAACCGCGACTTTTGACGACTATATCGACCGGGTAGCTGTTCCTCAAGTGCGTGAAATATTAAGCAATTATGGTGAAATTGCCGTTCTGTGGTGGGATACCCCGCGCGGCATGACCGATGCCGCGGCACTGAAATTTCAGGAGCAGCTTAAACGGCAGCCCCATATTATCACGAACGACAGGTTGAAACGCCCGAATTTCCCCGGCGATACAAAAACGCCGGAACAGCACATTCCTGATGCCCACGGTTTGGAAGGGGTGAATTGGGAGGTCTGCATGACCATGAATAAAACCTGGGGATATGGATTGCGGAAAATGGACGCTGAGTGGAAATCTTCCGAAACCTTAATCCGAAACCTGGTGGACATTGTTTCAAAAGGTGGAAACTACCTGCTGAATGTCGGTCCCAAGCCGGACGGATCCTTTCCCGAAGAAAGCATTGTTCGCTTAAAGGAGATCAGCGAATGGATGACCGTTAACAGCGAGGCCATTCATGGTACAAAGGCCGGACCGTATCAACCCTTCTCCTGGGGGCGTTGCTCCAAAAAAGAGAATGAAGAAGAGACCACGCTGTATTTCTTCGTTTTTGACTGGCCTGCGGAG
Source organism: Candidatus Desulfatibia sp. (assembly GCF_036446775.1). NCBI lineage: Bacteria > Pseudomonadati > Thermodesulfobacteriota > Desulfobacteria > Desulfobacterales > Candidatus Desulfatibia > Candidatus Desulfatibia sp. The sequence goes on along the minus strand of NZ_JAZFTO010000372.1, from coordinate 1,870 downwards.
GGCGAACTAGAGGTTCCCGGGATAGCCAACGACGTGATAAAAGCAACCCTCCTGGCTGATAACACGGAACTGAAAGTACATAAGAAGGACGGTAATCTGATGATTGAGCTTCCCGCCGAAGCCCCCGATAAAATTGCCAGCGTAATAACAGTGACCGTGAAGGGGAACGTGGAGAACCAGTATAAGAAATCGGAAGATAAAAAAATAGATTCCGGAGCACTGGACACCAAGCACTAGTTTTGGTCGGACGAGCGATTTGACAAATTAACACCTGAAGAAATAGGCTATAACGTAAGTGGTGTCTAAACAAACAATTATGAAATGAGCATGAGAATGGAATTCACACCAAGAGTAATGATTAAAATCATGCGAATTCCATCTGTTGCCATAAAAAACTCAAAATTTTAAACAGATGAAAAAAATCAGTTCAATTTTACTTTTTCTACTTTGTGTTTCAGCTATAGTTGCACAAAACGGAATTCAATCTGAGATAAAAAAGACCTCAGTAGACCCAATATTCAATACTGAAGAGATTCTTGATGAAAGCACACTGGATATAAAGATCCTGCAGGACTGGCATTTGGACGAGCCAACAAGCTCGACGCGACAGAAGCTAATCGAAATCAATGTCGCCGAATGGTGGCCTGGACAAGATTTTCGGATTCCAGTGCGTATGATTGTTCCGCTCGAAGGCAAGGCAAAGGGCTTTCATATTACAGGAGCAAATCCATATGAAACGCTGATGAAAGATGCGAAACCAAGCGATTTTGATGCAAAACTGCTGGCCAATGGAGTTGGAATTGTCAAGACGCATGTCAAGCGGGTAGCAAAGATCCCGGGAAAACAGGGCGTGCTACAAAAGATGGAGAAATTGAATAAGGAAGAGCGTAATCCGCGATACTCGCAAGTCTGGATTTGGTCGATGACCTTGATGAGGGCCGCAACCGCCGCGTATGCGGAGACCGATCATTTTGAAAAAGGCAAAGTGGCCGGCGCGGGTAGCTCTAAGAACGGCATAGCCCCTGCGGTCGCCTTGATAAACGACGAGCGATTTACTGCGACATGCTCCAACCATGCGTTTGCTTACTATTCGCCGGCTCGAAGAGGCAACAGGGAAGAAATGGCCAAAGCTAAAGAGGCAAACAAAGCATTAGCGGATCGCTTTTGGCAAGCCTTGTGCGTTACGGAGAATTGGGATCGGCTGATGGAGCGCGGCGTCGATATTCTTTTCCAGCCGGGAACACATGACTTTGTTGCATTTGACATTCTTTGGGGAGCGCAAAACCATCCCCAGTTGCCTGTTTATTACCAACCCAATGGCGGGCACTTTCAAACACCGCATGTCGCTACGGCAAAGGACGAACAGAATAAAGAGGCCTTCCTCTGGAATCACTTCTTTGGCGGCGAATCCTTGCTGAAGCCTCCGACGTCGAGCCATAAAATCGAAAAGGACAAGCTAAGTGTCAGTGTGAGTTTCAATGAAGGGCCTCAGCCGATAAGCGGACGCATATGGTGGATCTATGACCGTGATCCGGCAGGTTCCGAGCCGTTCTTACAAGTGCAAATCCCCGATGACCAATGGATGGATATGGAATACGATGCAAAGACCGGCGCATGGACGGCAGCCATACCTTTAGAGGATGGTTTTAGCCGGATCGATTTCTTCAGCAATCATGGTCTAGAGGTTAATGGCTACAAACAGTATCTTTCTAGTCCTTATACCCGAGTCGAACTTTCCCTATCCCAGAAGCGGTCGAGGCAAGTGGGGGACGCGGCACTGAACAAGACGCTGGAGGAGATCAATGGTCGATTTAAGAACGTCGATGTCGAACTGCTTGAGTGGCCCGAAAAGTTGCAGCAACGATTGGGG
>NZ_JAZFTO010000371.1:0-2133 GCF_036446775.1 Candidatus Desulfatibia sp. | reverse complement strand
CCTGATTGGATATATTTCTTCATTGATATTGTTAGGCACCCTGTTCTGGCTCGGGCAAAAGACTTTCAAACCAGCCGTTGTACCGCTGGTCATCATGGCACTAATGACCGGCTTGACTTATTATTCGGGAATGGTTGTAGGAACGAAGGCAAGGGCGATAAAAACCGAGATTCGCGAAACGTTGGACGAAGTAAAAAAAGAGGATCTGACAAAATCGTTCAAAAAAATTGGTAACGTTCAAAAGTTGTGGCATCCTGTAATTTGGACTGAAGCGATTTGAATATTAAAATACCCTCTGATCCCGAGTTTCTTCTTCCAGTATTTTTTCCATTCATCTCTTGAATACTGTCTGATCATGATCATTTTGGAAATGTTTGTAACGGCCTTATCCGACCATCCCCAGGCGATCTTTTTGAGACGGCGACCGATCTCTCTGAAGACTCTTTCCAGCAAAGAGGTCGTCTTCGGAGCAATTACCCCTGTCTCCAACCATAGTTCTACGTTGCTAAAAAGACGATTTGAAAGCTTCTCCAGGTAGGTTGCCCCATGATCGTAGCCTTTTGCATAAAACGTTTTTATCAATTCCTGTATCTCTGTCTTGCTCGTTTCGTACTTATTTCTTACCTGCGCTTTGTCTTCTTCTTTGAGTATCTCAAAATCTCCTTCGGGAAGCTCTATGCCTATAAGCTGCTTCATCTTGTCCGTATAAGGTTGAGACCCTTTCTTCTTCAACCCATCCTGCCAGAGGGAATGATAAAACCCTCTGGGACCATGCCAGGTACATCTTTGAGACTCTGCTACATCGGCCAAAAAATCATCCAGCCCGGGCTCGCCATCATAAACAAAGGGAATGTTGTATTGATCCGTTTCCTTTATTCGATGTTTGATACGCTGCTCCACCTCCGGCCAAGGGGTGTTGACAAAGCATCCAAGAGGCTTGACACGACCCCCCTTCGTAATGCCGATAACCGCCCTCAACTCCCCTTTGTTGCCGCCTTTTTGCTTTACTCCGGTGCCATCCGCCATGATGGCAGACAAACCTTCGGTAGAAACCGTCTCCTGAAATGTCTCGCCGATATCACTGCCAACGACAATATTATGAATGCCTCCAAGGGAGATATCAATCGATCTTCCGTCAATCAACCTACGGTAGTTGGTGTCTATGACAGATTCAATCACCTCATGCTCAAAATTCGTCTCTTTGCGAGCATACGGCTCTATGTCCAAAGCCGTCAGAAGTGGAGAATAACGAGCGCCGCACCGGCAACATTCGACAACCCTCACAGACAGTTTGAGGCCACCGAATACTGTAGAAATATTCCGAGGCTCCTGACGATAACCTCGCTTTCGTACCTTACGCCCACGACAAAGTCGGTTTTCAGGTTCATTCTTCCTGATATGCCGCCCCAGTCCCTTCCTGTCTTTGCTGCCATAAACCTTTGTCTTGCTCAGCCTCTCCACAATGAGATCATCATAACTCATGAGTATCTTTTTCAAAACCTCCAGCATAAGAGCATCTCTGATCTCTTTCAGCCTATAGACGATCTCATTCAAATTGACTTTGCCTGTTGCAAGATTGAACCTTAATGTGATATGTATTTCTTGTTTCATCACGACCCTTTCTTTTGATTATGGTTTGTCAGATCCTAATCATAGAAAGTGGTCGTGATTTATTCAATCCCTTATTTGCCACAACTTTTGAACGTTACCAATGATTTACTATTCACTCTTTGTTTTCCGTTTTTCCAGGATCACACGGTGGGGAGTCTTTGCCGTTATTGTCATTCTTTATTATCCGATCATCCCCGGATTCTCATGGACGTCCATGAGAATGGCCCTGGGAATCCTCTCCATCGCGCTCTATCTCCACTATGTTACGACCCTGAAAATCACGCCCCTGATCCTATCCGGAACCGTTTCAGCCATCGCCCTCTTTACCAGCCAGGAAATCGGCGCTTCCGCATTTCTCTCCATCGGCACAGGAATGATACTTCTGGGATGGAAAAATCTTTCTTTCAAAAGAGTTTTTTTTCAGGCTGGATTTTATATATCAGGAATCATCCCCATATGCGCTATGGTCTTCCTCTTCTTTTATCTTCAGAACAGCCTGGCTGATTTCCTGACCGGCTTTGT
>NZ_JAZFTO010000370.1:0-2565 GCF_036446775.1 Candidatus Desulfatibia sp. | reverse complement strand
AAAATATGCCGATCGCAGTTCCTTTGACAAATTATATGTCTGGTACGGCAATACAGACCTACTGCTGGCCATAATAAAGAATGTCGAAGATCGGATGAACGTTGACTATGACACCCAAAGGGCCAAGGTACGCGTCATTATCCTGGTGGAAGATTCGCCCATCTACTGCTCAGTGTTGCTGCCGCTGCTGTATAAAGAGATTGTGATGCAGACCCAGGCGCTGATGGAGGAGTCTTTGAATTCAGAGCATCGCATCCTCCGCATGCGTGCTAGGCCCAAAGTTCTGGTTGCGGAGAACTTTGAAGAAGCCGAAAATCTTTACCGGCGCTTCAAGCCATATTTGCTCAGCGTTTTTTCGGATGTTCGCTTCCCGCGCAACGGCCAAATCGACGACCAGGCCGGCTTTGATTTGCTTACCATGATCAAGCAAGAAAGCCCTGATATACCGCTTCTCAATTTAAGCTCGGATGAAACCAACCGGGACAAGGCGGCAAAAATTCCGGCGGTCTTTTTGCATAAAAACTCGCCTTCATTACATTCCGAAATTAAATCCTTTTTCGTTGACTATCTCGGCTTTGGTGATTTTATCTTTCGGTTGCCCGACGGCCGCGAGGTGGCCAGGGCACCCAATCTGAGGACCATGGAAGAGATTCTGCCTTCTATTCCCGACGAATCCGTTTATTATCATGCTATTAGAAACCATTTTTCCAGCTGGCTTTTTGCCCGCTCCGAGATCATGCTGGCTTCAAAGCTGAGACTGGTTAAAGCCACCGATTTTTCCAGCGTAGCCGAGATCAAAAAATACCTCGCAGCTTGCATCCATCAGCGACGCAAGGGCCGCCAGAGGGGCGTTGTAACAGATTTTGTTCCCGGAGACTATGATCCGGATGCAGATTTTGTTAAAGTCGGTAAAGGTTCTTTAGGGGGTAAGGCCCGGGGACTTGCGTTTTTATCCACCCTGCTTAAGGAAAATCCCGAGTTTCAAAATAAATTTCCAGGCACCATCATCCGCGCACCCAAGACTTTTGTGATCTCTACGGAAAGTTTTGATGCCTTTATCGGACAAAATAATCTCAAAGACATTTTAGGACGTGAACTCAGCGACGCCCGTATTTCCGAGATATTCTTAGAGGCCCGGATCCCGGATTGGCTGAGCCGTGCTCTGGAATTGTTCCTGACACAGACCAGATATCCCCTGGCAGTACGTTCTTCCAGTCTCCTTGAGGACGCCCAGTTTCAACCTTTTGCCGGTATTTACAAAACCTTTATGCTGCCCAACAATCATTTTGATTTAAAGCAAAGGCTCAAGCAGCTTACCATGGCCATCAAGCTGGTATATGCTTCGACCTATCAGGAGACACCGCAGGTTTATGCCAAAAGCACGCTGCATCGTATTGAAGATGAAAAAATGGCGATTCTAATCCAGCAGCTAACCGGACGGGAATATGACGGTTATTTCTACCCGGCGTTTTCCGGGGTGGCCCAGTCCTACAACTATTACCCGCTATCACACATGAAATCGGAAGAAGGGATTGTTCATATGGCGCTGGGCCTTGGGAAAACGGTTGTCGAAGGCGGTCAAGTTCTGCGTTTTTGCCCTAAATACCCTCAGTTTTTGCCACAGCTTTCAACAGTGGATGACATCCTTAAAAATTCTCAGCGCTTCTTTTATGCTTTAAAAATGGATGATTTTCCAAAAAATTTCAGCTCCATCGATGATGCTACCCTGGCAAAACTGAAGATTGAGGATGTTCAGGATCACGATCCGGTTAAATACCTTGCAAGCACCTATATTCCTGAAGATCACAGGATCAGGGATGCGGTCCACCCTCACGGACACCTGGTACTGACATTTGCCAGAATACTGAAGTACGACTCCTTTCCGTTTACTGATATACTATCAGAACTACTAAAAATAGGACGCAAAGGAATGGGTGGGGCTGTGGAAATCGAATTTGCCGTGAATCTGCCCTTTAATGGGAATCAAAAGGCGGAGTTTTCTCTGCTCCAGATCAGGCCCATGGTTCTGGGACGGCAACATATAGACGTTGCTATCAGCGACCAGGAGATAGACCAGGCTTTTTGTTATTCAAGCAACGCTATGGGAAACGGCAAAATCAAAGATATTGCTGATATTGTTTTTGTCGATCTTGATACGTTTGATCCTGCCCGTACCGTTGAAATCGCCGCCGAAATTAGCAGAGTTAACAAATTGCTACAGCACCGGGAGCGCAAGTATCTTCTGATCGGTCCGGGACGCTGGGGTTCGGCCGACCGCTGGCTGGGGATTCCAGTTAGCTGGAATGATATTTCAGGTGTGGGAGCCATCATCGAAACAACATCCGACAAATTGCAGGCCGAGCCTTCCCAGGGAACCCACTTTTTTCACAATATAACATCTCTTGGAATCGGTTACATCACTCTTTCAGAGAGTGATGAAGATTTTATCGACTGGCAATGGCTGAAATCATTGCCTTTTGAAACGGAAACAGTTTTTTTAAAACATCTTAAGTTGGATACTCCGCTGGCCATCAAGATCGATGGGAAAGGATCGCGTGCAGTATT
>NZ_JAZFTO010000369.1:0-2359 GCF_036446775.1 Candidatus Desulfatibia sp. | reverse complement strand
GAATTGTCCCGATGTGAATGGATTGACAAGAAGGAGAATTGCTGTCTGGTCGGCTCACCGGGCACCGGCAAGACCCACACCGCGATTGCTTTGAGACTGGCGGCGTGTCGAGAGGGACGCAAGGTGCGGTTCTTTACGGCGGCAAGCCTGGTCAACCGTTTGGAGGAGATGCGAAAACAGTACCAGCTCGAGCGATTCCTAACACAACTGGACAGAGCTGACCTGCTGATATGTGATGAGCTTGGCTATCTAACCTTCAGCCGGATGGGAACCGAACTTTTGTTCCAGGTCTTTGCTGACCGCTACGAGAGAGGCAGCTTGCTGATTACCAGCAATCTGGCCTTTAGCGAATGGGTCCAGGTCTTTCAAGGGGAACGAATGACGGCGGCTTTGCTGGACCGCCTTACGCATCATTGTCACATCTTTGAGATGAACGGCGAGAGCTATAGGTTCAAACAGTCTGTAGGAAAGAGTAAGAACAAGAGAAAGTAGAATTGTACTTGTATGCCTCCCGATGGAGGCTTATTATGTGGCCTGGGTGTGGCCGATTTGCGTGCCGACCCGTGGCTGTTTTACATGCCGATTACCAGAGGAAGCCGTCTGACCGCAACTTAAGCACTTATAAATTGAATTCATAGTTTTTCGGAGACTGTAGTAGCAATACAGAGTATTTTTGATGTTTTTAGCATCTTGAGGCCGATCCAATATAGAAACGTAAATCTATATTGGAGGTTATCAAGATGCTTGGACCAGGTGAATATGTAGCAGATGAAACGCAAGGAATTACGCGTGTCGAAGACTTACCAAAACCAAAACTTATTCGGCGCAGCCGAAACTATAAACGGCGTCCTTGCCCACTGTGCGAACATAGCGCATACAGGCTTCGAACCGTCAGCCGTACCTTGCATGATATTGGCGACCCGCTTACCGGCAGGCCCTGCGATATCATTCTCACATATTCGACACATCGCTGCCCGCAATGCAACCATTACTTCAACGCCGACATGCTCGATCTGGCTTTGCCCAAAAGTCATTATACCCACAGGGTTGTTTCAATGGCGGTGCGATTGGTCGTTGAGGATGGATTACCGTACCGCCCTGCATCGTGGCATTTGTGGCGAGACCACCGAGTATTTGTGCCGTGGGCAACAATTCAGAACTGGGTTGAGGCGACGGGGGAAAAAAGCTGAAGTTAACATCAAAACTGACTACATCGATAAGGCCCTGTCAGAGTTTTCCGGCTATATTACTGCTGATGAATTATACGATGGCCCTTTCTGTGTGCTGTTCATTGTTGATAACCACAAGTTTAATCGTTTGTGTTATGAGGTTCTCGACCATGACCCCACAAAAGAGGATATAAAGCGGTTTTTCAGGCGTTTCAAGCAAATGCTGGATGCTCGTGGTTTGAAAGTAAAAGGTATAACCACCGATGGTTCACCGTTATATCCGGAGGCCATAGTTGAAGTTTTCGGCAAAGAAGTTAAACATCAATCGTGTCAATTTCATGTGGTCAAAGAAATAAACAAAGATATCATCAAAGCTGTTGCCGCAGTTCGCAGACAATTAAAACAGGAAAAGGTAAAACGTCCGCGAGGCCGTCCTTCCGGTGACAGGGCAAAACAAATTGTACGAAAGAATAAGAAGGTTCAGAAAAAAATTACAGAGTTGTTTGAATACCGCTATTTGTTTGTCAAACACATCCTGAGCATAAAAGAAAAGAAGACGCTTCAACGTATTACACGAGGCCTTGATCAACTGCGTACTCTGCGGTTAATTATGGCTGAAGTTTATCGTTTGTTTGACCGTCGCCGCCGAATGGATACTGCCCTGAAAAAACTTGCCAAATTGCGCAGACGTATCAGGCGATTTGCAAAGCTAAGAAATACGCTTAAAAAATTATTCTCGCCGAATCTCGAAAAGGCATTAACTTTTCTCGATGATTCGTTATTGCCGTCAACATCAAATGCGGTTGAGCGGGCGAACCGCCGACATCGCAAGATGCAAAAAAGTATATACAGGGTGCGAACTCTTGAGAACATAAGCCAACGGATAGCGATTGATATGCAGCGTGATGAGTATGGCGTAAATATGAAAAAGACGATAAGTACATTACACTGGAGCAGAAACAGTGAAAGACGAAAAACAGGATAGAAGAAAACTCTGCATTGCTGCTACAGTCTCGCTTTTTCATGCTAATTTCCCATTCGATTCCTACTGATGTGCTGCACCACGGCAACAGCACACCACCGCGACCTCATCAATTACACTCCGATCAGGGTGGTGTGTCAATATCATTTATTCGATCTTTCGCATCTTAAATCCTTGTCCACATTACCAGGTCTCTCTCAAAATCGGC
>NZ_JAZFTO010000368.1:0-17100 GCF_036446775.1 Candidatus Desulfatibia sp. | reverse complement strand
CGTAAGATACGAAATACGTTGTGTTAAAAGCCCGACCTGTACCTCCGGTGAACCGGTATCGGCTTCATGCAGCTTAAACCGCTCTATCATCTCCTTTTTGTCTTTTGATGTTGAAACCAATTCTTTTCGCCTCCTGTATTTGAAATTACAACAAATCTTTTTGAATTGCAACAGCGCTTGCCAATCTCGCAGAAATTCGACTGCCTTCGACAAGCTCAGGCCCCGAGCATGCCGAGGGGAGATCACCGAAGTCTTGCTACACCTAAAAAATAATACAACCCGCCTGAGGCGGACAAGCGCAGTAGCTGGAACTTTTTACGACGCCATCAGTTGAATACACAACAATAACTAAACCTGCTGCTAGCAGGTGTATATTTTAAAACGGCAATAAGATCCTTATTAGTATCGACGATTTTGATAAAGCCCTTTGAAACGTCTATTTGTCCGGGCTTAACATCCTTTTTGGTTACAATTTTGCCATACATAATTTTGGCGGTCAATGCTTTATCGGCAATGTGTTCGGGCATTTTTTGCAACGCATTTGACATGCTTATCATGTGCTCGGGCAGTTTTCCGGATAAAGCAAGTTCTTTTAGTTGTTGGATTGTTAAGGCCTCATCTATTGTAAATCCGCTGCTCTCGATTCTCCTGAGATCCTTAAGGTGCCCTCCGCATCCTAAGGCCGTGCCAATGTCGGCGCAAAGTGTACGGATATATGTCCCTGCGCTGCAACCAACCACAAAATGTACCAGCGGAAAATCAATTTTAAGTACTTCAATGGTTGCTATAGATACACGTCTGGCCGGTTTCTGAACAGGTTTGCCGCTTCTTGCAAGTTTGTGAAGAGGCACCCCTTTATACTTCAATGCCGAATAAACCGGCGGCAATTGTTCAAATGTCCCTTCAAACTGCTCAAATGCGGATCGTATCGCTTGCTCCGTAAAGTTTACCGCCCTGCTGGTGGCTGTTACCGTCCCGGTTAAATCCTGGGTGTCTGTTTCAACTCCCAGATGCAGAACAGCCTCGTATTTTTTACTGCTGTGCAAAAAAAACCTTGCAAGCTTTGTCGCCCGATTCACACAGCATATCAAGACACCTGTTGCAAAAGGATCAAGCGTGCCGGTGTGCCCTATTTTCCCGGCGCCAAGCAGTTTTTTTACAACAGCCACCATCTGGGCAGATGTTGTGTTAGCGGGCTTATCAACAACTAAAATTCCGCTTAAGTTCATGCTGCATTTATTCGAATCACAATCTTTCAGCCAGGTTAAATATTTTTAATTTTATATCAAAAAGTGTTGACTCAATATTAAATCCGGCCGCACTGGAATGACCGCCCCCGCCGAACGAGGAAGCGATTTCAGCCACATCAATTGTTCCATCGGACCGCAGGCTCACATGATAATTACCGCAGGTTTCTGACGTTCCATCACCGTTTTGATGCTCCTGGATGAGCGCCGCAACTTTTACGTCCTCAATACGTCTTGCATAGTTAATCAGGCCGTCCACGTCTTCGGGCTGGGTCTGCGTCTTATTGAGCATGTCCTGAGTGAGAGTCATAATTGACAGTCTGCCGTTATTTGAGATTTCAATGGAGTCAAGAGCGAGGTTCAGCAGCTTTATGCGACCCAGAGAATAGGTGCCATACACGCACCGAGCAATTTTGTAGGGATCGACGCCCAACGCTACCATCTCTTCACAAATTGCAAAAGCAGCCTTATTCGTATTTGAAAACCGAAATGAACCCGTATCGGTCAAAATCCCCGTATATATGGAAGTTGCGATGTTTTCGTCAATGCAAACAGACAACTGTTTTATCAGTCGGTACACAATTTCCACGGTGGCGCATGCGGACGTATCTATTAGTTGCAGATTACCAAAGCCGGCATTAGTGATATGGTGATCAATGTTGATGATGACCGGTATCCGATTTACCATTGAAACCGCCTCTCCGATCCGTTCCAAGTCACTGCAATCAAGGATAACAGCCGTATCAAAATTTTGGTCGCCGACTTCTCGAACAACGCTGTTCGCCTCCGGCAGAAAACGATACACTGCCGGAATGGGACTTTCATTGTATAATGTTGTTTTTTTGCTGATTGCTTTAAGAGAAAGTCCCATGGCGATCAGGGAGCCTATGGCATCGCCGTCCGGGTTGGCATGCGAAACAACTAAAATACTTTTACTATTTTGCAAATGACTTATTATTTTATCCATTGTCTGTTTTAATAGACTTCAGCACTTCATCGATGTGTGATCCGTATTCAAAAGATTCATCGTAAAAAAATTTAAGCTCGGGCATATATCGCAAACCTAACTGCTGAGCCAGGGTCCGTTTTACATATCCACGCGCGCTATTGAAACCTTCGGCAGCTTTCTTGCTGCTGTTTCTGCCTCCCGATGTCGTAAAATAAATCCGTGCCGTCTTTAAATCACGGGACATCTTTACACTCGTAATTGTAGCCATTTCAAGACGAGGATCTTTAATGTTTTTCTTCAATATTTCCGACAGAACCTTTTGGATATGGCCGCTTACTCTTTCGGACCGTGCGTATGGTTTCATTTTATTTATAAATTAATAATCTCCATTTCACTATCAATAATCTCGGCCAGTCCCAACTCGTCTGCCAGGTTGAATATTTTATCAATCTTAGAGTTTATCACTTTGCGATTGTTGCCGACCAGTGCAAAACCTATTTCAGCCCTTTGGTAGATATCATTTGCCCCAACCTCGGCGACCGAAACATTAAAATTGTTGCACAGCCGGCTGATAATCGATTTAACAACTTTGCGTTTGCTTTTCAGCGATCGGCAGTCATGCAGCCTGAATGTTATGATCCCCAAACCAGTAACCATGATTTCTCGTTATTCCCTCTATCAAGCGATAAATAATTCCGGTTATCTTTCACCTAAAACCAATAACAGATAACAAATAACGGATAACTCCTAATTGAGTGTCGACTCAATTAGGTTATTACTATTCAAGTTCCGGCCTGATTTCTTCCATGTAATAGCATTCGATGATATCGTCAATCTTGATGTCATTAAAATTCTCAATACCGATGCCGCATTCATAACCGCTCTGGACTTCCTTGGCGTCGTCCTTAAAACGTCGCAGCGAAGAAATCGTGCCCTCATACACGATAACCCAATCCCTTAAAATGCGCACCTTCTGCCCGCGTTCCATTTTTCCTTCTGCTACATAACTACCTGCAATAGCACCCACTTTGGGGACATGAAATACCTCGCGGACCTCGGCCCTTCCTAGAGTCCGTTCTTCGAAAGTAGACGACATCATACCGACTATGGCATTTTTGATATCATTAATAACATCGTAAATGATATTATAAAAACGCATATCCACGTTTTCTTCGCCGGCCAGCGCCTGAACTTTGGAGCTGGGACGCACATTAAATCCTATAATTAGGGCCTCGGAAACAGCGGCCAGAGAAACGTCTGATTCGGTTAGGGTCCCGGTAGCTGCGTGGATCACCTTGATTTTGACTTCTTCATTGGATAGCTTTGTCAGAGAATCCCTTAAAGCTTCAATCGAGCCGTGAACATCAGCCTTTAGTATGATGTTCAGGTCTTTAACCTCTCCTTCCTGTATTTGCTCATAAAGTTTATCAAGGCTTAAACGGCTGGTTTTGGCCAGCTCTAGAGCTCGCTGCTTCTGGATCCGATGAAGACTAACCTGTTTAGCGTTCTTTTCGTCGGCAAGTGCGATGAACTTATCGCCGGCATTGGGCACCCCGGTCAAACCTATGATCTCTATCGGCATTGAAGGTCCGGCCGAGGTCACCTGAACCCCTCGGTCGTTTAGCAGTGCGCGTATTTTTCCGTAATGCACGCCACAGACCACCGAATTATGGACTTTTAGAGTTCCTTGCTGTATCAGCACGGTGGCAACAGGTCCTCTGCCCGAATCCAGCTTGGCTTCCACCACGTGGCCTATGGCCAGCTTGTCCGGGTTGGCCTTCAACTCCAATAGCTCGGCCTGCAGAAGGATCATTTCGAGCAAATCGTCTATTCCTTTATTCTCTAAAGCAGAGACATCGATAAAAACGGTATCGCCGCCCCATTCCTCGGCGGCCAGGTCGACATCGGCAAGCTCGCGTCTAACACGTTCGGGCTCGGCATTGGCTTTGTCGATTTTGTTAACTGCCACAATGATTGGAACCTGGGCTGCTTTGGAGTGGTTGATCGCTTCAATGGTCTGCGGCATGACACCATCATCAGCGGCAACAACCAGAACTACCAAATCGGTGATTTGGGCACCGCGGGCACGCATTTGTGTAAAAGCCTCATGACCCGGTGTATCCAAAAAGATAATTTGGCCTTTATCCGTAACAACATTGTAGGCTCCAATGTGCTGGGTAATTCCTCCGGCTTCATTTTCGGTAACATTGGTTTTACGAATTACATCCAGCAAAGATGTCTTACCATGATCAACATGTCCCATAACGGTAACCACCGGAGGCCTCTCGACGAGCTTGGCAGGATCATCCTTTTCCACCTTTAAAAGTACTTCTTCCTCAAAGGATGCTTTTTCGAGCTCATAATCGAACTCTGCGGCAACAAGAACTGCGGTATCAAAGTCTATGATCTGGTTTACGGTGGCCATAACACCCAAATCCATAAGCTTTTTAATCATTTCACTGGCCTTAATTCCCATCCGCTTGGCAAGCTCAGAAAGAGCAATGGTATCATCAATTTTTACTCTGCGCTTTATGGCCTTGGGAGTTGTAATCTGGGGCTTTTGTTGAGCAACTGACACTTTGGCTTTAGCACCCTTACGCCCCTTGCGGCCCCGTCGAGCCGGAGTATAAAGGTCTGCCCCTTCAACAACCTCTTTTTTGCGGAACGAGATCTTCTTTTTAAAAAATTTCTTATCTTTAACAAGTTCTTCAAACCGCTTGGCCTTTTTCTTTCTCTTTTTTTCCTTTACAGGCACTTCGGCCGTAAGTACTTTGTCAAGCGGGCCAGCTTGCGCCGGACGGGGTATCTTTGTAACCTTCGGTCTCGATCTTTTACCTTTAGCTTTTTTGACCTTGGGGGCTTTTGTTTCAAGGGGAGGTTTTACCGGCAGTTTTATAATTTTTGCCGGAGCCTCTTTTTTCTTTTTAGGTTTTGCTTTCTTGGCAACAGGTTTTTTCTTAAGTTTTAATTCAACCGCCTTCGCGGGCTTTTTCACCTTTTTTTGAACTGCGGCAGGTGCATCTTCGCCGGCAACCACATCGATCTTTTGCGCAGCATCTTTTTTTACGGCTTCTTTTTTCTTGGCAACCCTTTTGGCGACCTTTGCTTCCTTGACGGGTTCAGCTTGAAGTTCTGCCGCTTTTTTCTTTTTTTGCGGCTGTTTTTCTACAGCTTCAGCCTTTTCAGGATGCGTTTCAGGCTCAGCCGCCGCTTCTTCTTTAACAAGTTCTTCCTTTACAGGTTTACGGCGTCTTCGAATAATCGTCGGCCTAATACGCGTTTCCTCGACCTCTTTGATATCTTCCGTCTCTACATCCTCTTCTGTCCCCCGGATTACCTTTTTAATCCTGGCAACCGTCTCATCATCCAGAGAACTCATATGGCTTTTTACAGGGACCTCCAGATCATGTATTTTTCCGAGCAACGTCTTGTTTGTCATGTTAAGATCCCTGGCAAGCTCATATATTCTGATCTTTGCCATTCATCCCCCTTAGATTTAGGTTATGTTCGGAGACCTTTGAAAAACGCCCCCTTTTGCTCTCCGAGGCGTAGGCTCGCTTCTACGAGCCGGAGGCCCAATTACTGCTCATCGGCGGCATCATCGGCGCCAGACTCGATCCGGGCAGACGCCTCCTCACCTTCGGCGTTATCTTTTTCAGCAGCTTCTCCGGTATCCGAATCCTGGGCATCATCTGGCTCAGCTTCTATGGATGCCTCATCAATTTGCTCTATATTTGCTATATAATCTTTTGCAGTTTCAATCAGCTTTTTGGCTTTTTCTTGGCCGATTCCTCTGATTTGAATCAAGTCTTCCATGGACGCATGGCTGAGTTCTTCGGCAGAATAAAACCCTTTTTCATACAAAACATCTGCCATGCTGATACCGATGCCGGGAAGTGCCACCAGAGAGTCGTAGCTGTCCTGCATGGCCTCGCTGTATCGCGATTCACTGGTGACATCAAGACGCCACTTGGTCAGCTTTGAGGCCAGTCGTACGTTCTGTCCTTTTTTACCAATCGCAATCGAAAGAAATTCGTCAGGAACAATAACTTCCATACTGCGGTTTTCTTCATCGATAATGACTCTGGATATTTCAGCAGGCGCCAGCGCGTTACACACGAATTTTGCCGGATCAATATGATAAGGTATAATATCTATCTTCTCACCCTTGAGTTCCTGTACGACATTCTGAACCCGGCTTCCTTTCATGCCCACACAGGCACCCACCGGATCAATATCAGAATCATTTGAAGTTACGGCAATTTTTGCCCGAACTCCCGGTTCACGGGACGCACCCATGATAGTAACAATACCTTCACTGATCTCGGGCACTTCTGTTTGGAAAAGATCTATCAAAAATTTAGGATGCGTTCTTGAAAGAATAACCTGAGGCCCGCGCGTTTCATAAAGGACATCAAATATATAAGCTCGGATACGATCACCTCGCCGGTAATTCTCCCTGGGAACCTGCTCTCTATACGTCAGGATTCCTTCTGTATGCCCCAGATTAACAATAATATCATTGCGGTCAAAACGTTGAACAATTCCATTGATGACTTCACCTTTGCGATCGATAAAGCTGGCGTAAACCGCATCCCTTTCAGCATCCTTCATTTTCTGGATAATTACCTGTTTGGCCGACTGGGCAGCTATGCGTCCGAAGGTGGATGTATCGATCTTTGTGCCCAGGCTGTCGCCAACCTCGCAATCCGGATCCAGCTCGCGCCCTTCTTCAAGACTGATTTGAAGATCCGGCTCTGTAACTACTTCGGCCACATCTTTAAACTGGAAGACTTCGAGTTCACCGACCTCTGCGTTGTATTGCACCTCGATATCGACCTTGGCCCCAAACTTTTTCCTGGCGGCAGATTCTAAGGCCTCCTGTAGGGCCTTGATAAGGACTTCACGGTCAATACCTTTGTCGCGGCTGACCTGCTCAACAACGCGTTTTATATCTGATATTAACATCGGTCTTCTCCGTTATCTAATTTTAAACTTAATCAGCAAGCTGCGCTCGGGCAATCTTACTTAAAGGAATAGAAACGATGGTACCTTCGACTGCCAGTTTTACTATCTCTGTTGATATGCCCGACAGGACGCCTTTGAAATTCTTCTGCCCCTCAATAGGCTGCCTGGTCCTGATTTTTACCTGTCTCCCCATGAATCTTTCATAGTCGACTCTTTTTGACAAAGGGCGGTTCGGTCCCGGTGATGAAACTTCAAGTCTATAAGGCCCTATATTTTCAAAATAGACGTCAAGAAGGTCACCCCCTTGACGGCTTATATTGCTACAGTCACCTAAGGTCACCCCGTCGGGGCTGTCTATGTAAAAGCGCAGTATCCTGCCGCCGGGCTCCCGCTGATACTCAATATGCACGAGTTCCAGGCCCTCGGTTGCACATAACGCTTCAATTAAATCCCTGATCTGCGCGATAATTTTTTCCCCGCTATCTGCCGACCGGTTTTCTGTGCTGTGGCCTTTTGCCTTGGTTCCTTGTTTTCTTTTCGTTTTTTTTCTTTGCCCTTTCACAAGTCGTTAACGTAACACTCCAATCAAGCGAAACGCTCGATGTCCGTTGTTCGTTGTCCGTTATCCGTAGCTAATTTAGAGGAATTAAAGTCTTGATTTATAAATCTTCAGCCAAAGTGTTATCATAACGCCGGATAAACCGAGTTAGATTTACAACTGACAACGGACAACAAACAACTGACACATTGAGTTTTAACTCAATTAGGGTAACTGTAATTTCCTTTTCAAAAGCGGCGCAGCCGCGTTATATAAAATCGCACAGCGATTTTATTGCTGAACAAAAACAAAAACGGGCTGTAGCCCGTTTCCGCTTGTGATGGTAGATCTTTTGTCGTGGATCGAAAATATTAAGTGTTCATGCAAGTATCCATAAGGAATCAATTAACTCCAAGCCACACCCGCCGCCAAAAGCTCTATCTTCACAGCCTTTATAATGAAAAAGGCGTACTATCTCTGGAGCGGGCAACGAGATTTGAACTCGCGACTCCAAGCTTGGGAAGCTTGTACTCTACCACTGAGTTATGCCCGCAATTAATTAAATTAAGCTATTATAAAAAAAAACCCTTGTCAATATTTTTCAAGCATATTTGTAGCTGCAGCAAAGAATGTGAAAAGACATGATAATTTTGATGTGCTGATGGAATTGACGGGTTTATAAAAAGGCATAAAAATCGAGCTATTCTACGAGGTCCCTAATGTGTTTGAGTTCTGATCGGATTTCATCCACAGTGATGGGTGCAGACTTTTCTTTGAGGTCACCCGTTTTGGCACCCAGGTGCTGTTTGGCACCCCGGATAGTAAATTTTTCATTATACAGAAGATGTTTGATCTTTAAAATTAGCTCAACATCAATTTTTCTGTACAGTCGATGGCCTGATGGTGTTCGCTTTGGTTTTATTCTTTTGAATTCAGTTTCCCAGAACCTTAAAACATATGCCGGAACTCCTGTAATTGCACTGACTTCTCCAACTTTGAAGTACAGCTTATCAGGCAGCTCGTTTTGATCAGGCTTCTTGCTTTGCATCTTAATACCCAAGCTAAGGATCAAATAAATACAGCCTAACTTTTAGGCCGGCAATACAGCATCAAACTCCTTTAAAAGGCTGTCGGCAATGTTTTTATGGATTCGATTCACCTTATCATCATCCAGGGTCTCTTGAAAGGATCTGTAAGTTATTCTAAATGAAACGCTTTTTTTGTCTGAAGGGATCGGATCACCTTCGAATACGTCCAATAAATGCAAATTTTCCACCAGGTCTTCATCAAGGGTTTCAACGCATTTTAGTATCTTCAGCGCTTCGACGTTCCGGTCGACAATCAGGGTAATATCTCTTGATGTGGCCGGAAATTTTGGAATGGGCTGCGCTGATTTCATAGCAGGTATATGCTCGAGCAGCCGGTCGAAATTAAGTTCAAAAATGTAGGCTGTTTGCTTGAGATCGTAATTGCGGAGCACGTTCGGATGTAGCTCTCCCAAAATACCTAATGGTTCATCGGTCATAAAAACTTCGGCCGTATAACCGGGTTTGGTGTAACAGCAAAATTCCGGCGGCATACCGGTAAATGTCCCGTTGACAACGCCCAGGCTCCTTAACAATTCTTCGACAACACCTTTTAAGTCATAAAAATCGCAATTTATTTCTTCGGAAAGCCACAAAGCATCGTTTCTAATTCCGGTCCAAAGACCTGCCAGCATTTCAACTTCAATCGGCTGACGGTCTATTTCTCCGGTACTAAAAAAAACGTTGCCCATCTCAAAAAATTTCAGATTTTTATTTTGCATTGCCAGGTTGCGGTGCATTGTTTCAAGCAGGCCGGGGACCAGAGATGTGCGCATCACGGACTGATCTTCCGATAAATGATTTAATATCTCTACTTCCTTGCGTTTAGGGTCATCCGGTCTGATTTGGAGGCGATCACATGATAGCTTGCTGATAAAGCTGTAATTTATCGCTTCCGTAAAGCCCATGCCTGTCATCAGGTGTTTAATGCGGACTCTCGAGTCGACCCGCCAGGACGTCTTTCTGTCATCCGCCGGTATCAGGGGAAAGGTTGTCCCGATGTTGTCATAACCCAACAGCCGCGCAATCTCTTCGGTAAGGTCTTCAAATCTGCTGATGTCAACTCTACAGGACGGCGGAAAAACACGAAGTTTGTCGCTATCAATTTTTTCAACATCAAACTCAATCGACCGCAAAAAGCTTTCAATCTCATTTTGGTCCAAACGGGTACCAAGATGACGATTTAAAGCGTTGACGCTGCAATCGATGATTTTATCGGGCAAAGGCTTAGGGTGTTCATCAATCGTACCGCTGATTAGTTTGCCGCTGCTGATTTCGACAATGAGTTGGGCAACCCGATGCAATGCGGTTGTGGTGCCCCGGGGGTCAACGCCACGTTCGAACCGATGGGACGCATCGGTGCTCAGTCCCATTTTTTTGGCCGTTTTCCGAATACAAACCGGATCAAAATAAGCGCTTTCAAGCAGAACCCGTGTGGTGGTGTCTTCGACTTCCGAATTCGACCCGCCCATAACACCTCCAATAGCAACCGGCTTCTCTCCATCACAGATCATAAGCATTTCCGTATCCAGGCGCCGCTCTTTTTGATCCAAAGTGGTAAATGTTTCACCCTCGCGCGCGACCCGAACAACAATTCTATTTTCGGCCAGCCGGTCAAAGTCAAAGGCATGCAGCGGTTGACCGGTCTCCATCATAACAAAATTGGTGGCATCGACGACATTGTTAATCGGCTTTAAACCTACCGAAATCAGTCGATTCTGGAGCCAAAACGGTGAAGGGCCGACCTTAACATCAAAAACAAGCATAGCGGCGTATCTTGGACAGAGGTCCGGATCTAAAATTTTGACAGAGGTATAATTGGAGATATCATCACAAGATTCCGGAAGGCTAATTTCAGGATATTTTACCTTTGTATTCTTAAATGCCGCAACTTCCCGTCCTATTCCAATGATACTTAAACAGTCCGCCCGGTTGGGTGTCAGGTCAATTTCAAACACAGGGTCTGATAATCCAAGCGCCCGGTTTAACGGATCTCCAGCCGAAAATTTGGAGGCAAGCTCCATGATACCAGCGCCGCTTGCACCCAGGCCCAATTCAGCTTCACTGCAAAGCATCCCTTCAGAGGTTTCGCCGCAGATCAACTCTTTTTTGAGAACATTTCCGTCCGGCAGACAGGTGCCGGGAAGGGCACAGGGTGCCAGCATATCTTTTTTCACATTGGGCGCGCCACAAACAACAGGAATCACCCGGTAGCCCACATCCACCTGGCAGATTTTGAGATTGTCAGCCTGAGGATGGGATACAATCTTGGCAATACGGCTAACAACAACTCTATCGAGATACTCATAACGATCTGAAATGCTCTCAACTTCAAGCCCTGCCATGGTAAGAGCGTCAGCCAGGTCTTCCGGCGGCATGCCAACGTCCACGTATTGCGTTAACCAGCTTAAACTGACTTTCATTTTAAAACTGCCTTAAAAATCGTAAATCGTTTTCAAAATACTTGCGGATATCATCAATTCTATATTTCAGCATGGCAATTCTTTCAACACCCATCCCAAAAGCAAATCCGCTGTAGCGTGTAGTATCGTAACCGACGTTTTCAAACACAGCGGGATGTACCATGCCGGAACCAAGCACTTCAAGCCATCCGGTGTGTGAGCATACCCTGCATCCTGCACCCCTGCAAATAACGCATCGAATATCAACTTCGGCGCTGGGTTCGGTAAAAGGGAAGTAGCTGGGTCTGAATCTTAAGCTTGTCTCGGCGTCAAACATCTGGTGCACAAATGTAGTAAGCACCCCCTTGAGATCACCAAAGGAAATGCCTTTATCAACCAGCAAGCCTTCAACTTGATGAAACATGGGGGTGTGTGTCAGATCGGAATCACAACGGTAGACCTTGCCGGGGGCAATAATTCTGACCGGCGGCTTCTGTTGCTCCATTATCCGCGGCTGGGTAGGAGAGGTATGGGTTCGCAGAACAATGTTCTTTGAAATATAGAACGTATCCTGCATATCCCTGGCCGGATGATTTTTGGGGATATTAAGTGCTTCAAAATTATAATAATCGGTTTCAACCTCCGGCCCTTCAGCAATATCAAACCCCAGCTTGATAAAAATGTCACAAATCTGCTGCGCAACCTGAGTAATGGGGTGCAACGATCCTTGCCGGACAACTCGGCCGGTCAGCGAAACATCTATGCGGTCTTCAGTTTCTAATGATGCCGTTTCAAGTTGTTTGACGGCCTTTTTGAATTTGGCATCAAGAAGTCTTTTAGTCTTATTGGCCTTTTTTCCGGCTTCTGGTTTCTGTTCCGGAGGAAGATCCGCAATACTCCTTAAAAATTGAGTGACTTTGCCTTTGCGGCCCAGATATCGGATCGAAAGGTCTTTGATACTTTCAACATCAGAAGCAACCTCGAGCTCCTTCAGTGCCTGCTCTTGAATCTGTTCAATATCTTTTTCCACTTTTCATGAAATATCCGGGCTAAAGTTGTTGTGCAGCCAAATCGGCTATCTTGGCAAATCCCGCAGGATCAGATATCGCCAGCTCTGCCATAACTTTGCGGTCAAGCTCAACACCGGCAAGTTTAAGTCCGTGTATGAACTTACTGTATGACAAATTATGCATACGAACCGCGGCATTAATTCTTGTGATCCAGAGTTTCCGAAAATCGCGCTTGCGTACTCTGCGATCACGATAGGCGTACATTAGTGCTTTGTCTACCGCATCAGCCGCTGTACGAAACAGCTTACTACGCCCTCCGCGGTATCCTTTGGCCAATTTTAATATTTTTTTCCGGCGTCTTCTAGCTTTAAAACCTCTTTTTACGCGCATTGTTATTCTCCTTAATCTGTAAGCGTTCACAGGTTCAGAATTCCGTTTCCCGTTCAGGGTTCCGGGTTCTGCGTTCAACCCTGAACTTCTGAACCTCTGAACCCTGAACCTCTGAACGGTTACCCTTATCTACTGCACCAGTAAGCGCATTTCCCGTCCGCCACCGGTGGGACTGTTAGTGAAAGCCTATCCGTTGGGAAGCAGGAGCTTTATCTTTTTTCTATTCGTTTTGTCAACAGTCTGCCTTTGGCGTAGCGCCCGCTTACGCTTTGTGGTCTTTTTAGTTAAAATATGACTTGCATTTGATTTTGAAAATATAAATTTACCCGTACCTGTCTTCTTGAAACGCTTTGCTGCTGCACGATTTGTTTTTATTTTCGGCATTTATTTAATTCCTTTCACTTTTGTCCAAAATAAATGGAGGTTTTCTTTTTAACTATATGTTTTTATGGTATTAACCACCGTCAAAGCTCATTGGAACCTTGGAGTAATGGAGTATTGGAGTGATGCAGAAATCAAGGGAACCATTACTCCAGTACTCCATTACTCCAACAAATCCAAACCGTTTAACACGAAAAATTATTAGATTTAATACGATTATTTACAAATACTTAAAACCTAAAACGTTCGTAAAAAGAAATTTTTTGCTTTTTACGAAACCATTGAGTTTAAAAGCTCAAATATAGATGGCGCGAGCATTAGACAAATTCCAGCCCACGCCATCTTCAAAATAAAAGAGACTATGAACAATTAGCAAGGTAACATGCTACAGTATCCAGCGCGTTAACGCTTGCAAAAGAGAGTCGGATGAACAAAGTAACTATTTCGGCGCCAGTAACATAACCATGGTACGGCCTTCAAACTTGGGGTATTGCTCCACCGCAGCAACTTCTTCCGTTTCTTGAATAATTCTTTCCAGCACATCCCTGCCAAGCTGGGAAAGCGTAATTTCACGACCCCTGAACATAACGGTTACCTTGACTTTGTCTTTTTTAGCAATAAACTTTTTGATATGGTTGATTTTGGTCTGCAAATCGTGATCGCCTGTTTTTGGGCGCACCTTTATTTCTTTGATCTGAAAGGTACTTTGTTTCTTTTTTGCTTCCTGTTTCTTTTTGGTCAGTTCATACTTGTACCGACCGTAATCCATTATTTTACAAACAGGGGGATTTGCATTGGGAGAAATTTCAACCAGGTCGAGACCGAAATCTCCAGCAGTGGCAAGGGCCTTGTACGTAGGGATAATGCCAATCTGATTTCCGTCGGGATCTATTACTCTAACCTCTTTGGCTCTTATATTCTTATTGGTAAATGTTCTGTCTGACCTCCTTGGTCTATTTGGTCGTCTTGTTACAGCTATCCTGCACCTCCTATAGTAAATGTTTTTGTTGTTGCTCATCAATAGGGAAGCAAGGCAAAAGGCCTATTTTGAAAATTGTATTCGGCGTTAACCTTGCAGTTAATATATTCCCAAGCTGTGAGCCACCAGGCCAAACTGGATTTTCGAATATAAAATTACGTTAATAAATGCAAGAAAAAAATGCAAGAAAAATAAAAATTTAGTCCGGTTTCTTTACTGGTTGAGTGTATACTTGGCAAGCAGGCTCCCTTGCCAGTATGTATGCTCCGGATTGTTGAAATAAGCCTTGAAAAGTTCCAGGCTTTGTTGGCGTAAAATATGCGGCACTATTGAAATCCGCCCGCTATGATATAAAGGGGTGAGTTCTGCTAAATTGCAGTCTGTGGCTCCTCCCATGACATCTTCGTAGGCGTAAGCCGCTGCGCCGATGCCGTTTAAAATAATGGCGCCAAGGCACATCAGACAGGGTTCCATGGTGCAGAACAGGGTCAGCTTGCTTTTATCTATATTGTCCTTAAGGTCAATAAGACGCCTTAAGGCAACCATTTCGGCATGATCGATTTCATTGACAGCATCCCCGGCGGTGCCTGCGCGTGAAGCGCTTACTATAATCCTGTCCTGATAAACCAGTACGCAGCCAACCGGAAATTCCCCGGCTTCAAGTGCTTTTTGGGCCTGATCAAGCGCCTTTTTCATAAAATGCTCATAATCCATTGTTAGAAGCCTTTGTCCATCTTTATAGGTCTAACTCTTAAAATTGTTGTTTATCTTTGATATGCCTTATTTTCGTTCAAGACGGCTGATACTGGATGCTTGATACTGGATGCTGAATGTTTGATGCTTGATATAACTGCTTTTGTTACCATTTTATCAAGTATCCAGTATCCAGTATCTGTTTCGTGTAAAAATCATACGCTTACAAACATCAACGATTTTTATCAATAGGTCGCTTCTTAAAACAGAGTTATAGCCTGCAAATCGTATCATCACAGGGACAGCTGCCGTCAACTTCAAAGGCATAGACGATTCTCGATTCAATTTCAACCTGCTGGGGCGAAATTTCAATAAAATCTGTTTTAGAAATCTTTTTAATAAGTTCGATTCGGGCGGGTATTGCCTCCAGACCTTGTGATATAACTTTGCAGGTAGCCCCATCTATAATATCTGCGTCCTCGCCGTTTGTCACCACCACAATGGGAACCTGGTAGGGATCAACAAGTCTGGACGCAGCCAGCGCAGGGCGGTGACGGGTGACCAGTGAACCGGGGCCGTATTTTACGATCATACCGGTCCGGCCGGCCACGTTGATCACGAAATCGACTTTAACAATTGCGCTTTTATCTCCGGCTGTTACCAAAAGTTCGCGTCGGGGCTGAATTTCTTTTTTCAGGTAGCCTTTACGGTTCACTAAAAGATGCGCCAGTTTCTGCCGGTACCTTTCATCATGGGTGTCTTGGATGATTTCACCGGAGATAAGATCAACCAGTTCGCCGAGTATGAGATGATGTCCCTGCATTTCTTGCCAGATGAATCCTGCCTTAATTAAGGGCAAACAAAACTATTAATTACCAACACTTCTATCGAGTCACTGGGATATTGGAATGTTGGAGTAATGGAGTATTGGGTGATAAAGCGGCTAAAAATCATTTTTTATCGGTTTAAATTTCTTTAAACCCATCACTCCAATATTCCACCATTCCATTTGTGAGCGAAGCGAACTAACTGGTAATCCTTTATAAAAAATAATGAATGATCTTCATGATGTAAAGGCTAAAATATTTCTTTACAATTAATTTTGCATGTGAATAAATCCACTTTGCAAAAGCTGCAAAGACACCAAGAGATAAGCCGACTTCACCAGCCGACTCCGCCATAGTAACAACGGCTACGACGGCCGGATAGTAGCTTGGCAACGTCGGCTGAATAGGTTCAATTACCTTAGTCGTAACATTATATCAATTAATATCTTCTAATCGGTTGGAAATATATGTCTAGGTCGCTCCAAAAAGTTCAAACCTTTGGTTCACCGCTTCAGCGAGACCTTTGTTACACTTCGACCGGCTCGCCCGAGTTAGGATATGTATGAAATACGTTGATATTGAAAACCTGGATCAATTGCCCGGGAGGAGACTGGCGGCCGCGGATAAATTTTCATTTCAATGCCATCCGCAAATTGCCTGCTATAATTTATGCTGCCGGAATCTTAATCTTTTCTTGTACCCCTACGACGTTGTCCGCCTCAAAAACCGGCTCAACCTGACCTCTGATCAGCTCTTGGACAGATATGTTGCTATTGTTTTAAGAGACTCAAACTTCTTTCCGGAAGTGCTCCTGGCCATGTCCGACACCAGTGAACGTACGTGCCCTTTTTTGAGCGACGACGGTTGTAGGGTGTATCCGGATCGCCCGGATACCTGCCGCACCTTTCCCGTGGAACAGGGCGCTCTGTACGACGCCGGCGGCGATACCACCCGGCTGGTCCATTTCTTCAGACCGCCGGATTTCTGTGAGGGGCAACACGAAAGCAAACTGTGGACAACCGCGTCATGGATTAAAGATCAGGATGCCGTTATTTATAACAAAATGACCTTGCACTGGTCGCGGCTCAAGCGCCTGTTCCAGAAAAACCCCTGGGGCCGCGAGGGGCCGGAAGGGCCCAAAGCCAAAATGGCGTTCATGGCCATCTACAATATCGATCGCTTTCGTGATTTTTTGCTAAGCAGCACCTTTTTGAAACGCTACAAAGTAAAATCCGCCATCCTCAAAAAGATTCGCAGCGATGATGTGGAGTTGATGAAATTCGGCTTCCAGTGGGTCAGGTTTTATGTCTGGGGGCTTAAAAGCAAATACTTCAGGCTCAGATAGCTTCCACCCATAGCCTTCACCGCAGCGATGATCAAAGCGTTTTTGATCCCTGCAGGTATCTAAGGTAAGGTTCAACTGTATGAAGATTTCATTCCATTTTATTACTCTTTGTCGAGAACCGCCCTTATTTTTTGTGATAGATCCACCATATTGAAAGGTTTCTGGATAAAACCGTTACAACCCCGGTTCATAATTTCGGTTGCTTGGCCTTCGATACTATAGCCGCTTGCTAGCAGGACTTTTACTTTTGGATTGTTTTTTTTGAGTTTGTCATAAGTTTCTCCGC
>NZ_JAZFTO010000367.1:0-4080 GCF_036446775.1 Candidatus Desulfatibia sp. | reverse complement strand
CCACCCTCGGGAATACGGGATTCCTATCAGTTTTAAAATGCGAACGGGTAAGATGAAATTGGTGAATGCGCTATAAATCTTTCGTGTTGAGGCTGGTCAAAAAGTTGTGATATCGTCAAATGTGAAAAGCCATTTTCCGGTTAGGCTACCTACGTCCCGAGGGACGGTGTCTCAGCATCCTTCCTTGGGATCGCCTACCCACACTTACAACCGATTCAGGCTGGTTGTTATCCTCGGCTATCAACTTGAAGCCTTGACTCTTCTTAGACAGTTATCATGGAAATCAGGGTTCAAAAAGTTGCTAACATGCTGAAATAACTGAGGCTGGGTTTTCTTTGGGCTCCCCAAGGTAGTGCCACAGAATAACGTTTAAAAGCTTGACATGTAAAGAACGGGGTAATAAATATGGGGTGTCTAAACAAGGAGGCCCCATGTTTGCACGTGTCAAAAAGTCAGGAAAATACCAATATCTCCAAATCGTTGAAAACCGTAAAGAAAAAGGAAAAGTAAAACAACGCGTTATCTCTACTATCGGCCGCATGGATCAACTTCAGGCCAAAGGTCGGGTTGAGACACTTATTCGGTCACTCTCTCGGTTTTCCGAAAAAACGATGTTAATACTATCCGGTAAAAGCGACATCTCAGCGGATGCTGTTAAAATCGGACCGTCAATCATTTTCGAACGGCTGTGGAAAGAGACTGGAATTCAAAAAGCGATACAGCGTCTCTTAATAGATCGCCGATACGAATTTGATGTTGAAAGAGCCATATTCCTTACTGTTTTGCACAGGCTGATGGTATCGGGTTCTGATCGTTTTTGCGAAAAGTGGCGCAGAGACTACAGCATTGATGGCACAGAGCAATTGGATTTACATCATCTTTACCGGGCAATGAGCTTTTTAGGAGAGTCGATCGATGATCAAAAGGCTGCCACGTCTTTTACTCCCAGGTGTAACAAGGACCTGATTGAAGAGTCGATTTTCCTCGATCAGCGGGATCTATTCTCCGGTTTGGATCTGGTCTTTTTCGATACGACCTCCATCTACTTTGAGGGCCGGGGTGGTGCATTTATCGGGAAAAGAGGATTTAACAAAGACCACCGGCCGGATTTGAATCAAATGGTTGTCGGAGCCATTATCGACGATCAGGGCAAGCCAATCTGCTGCGAGATGTGGCCTGGCAATACGACTGACGTCAAAACACTGATTCCAGTAGTAGATAGGATCCGGGAACGATTTGGCATCAATCGTTTTTGTGTTGTTGCTGACCGGGGTATGATCAGCGCTGATACAATCAAGGAACTTGAATCTCGGAAGATCCCTTACATTTTGGGTACGCGCATGCGTCGTGTCAAAGAAATTAAAGTCGATGTGCTGTCTTACGGCGGCAGATATCGTGAGGTCTATCCGGAGGGATTAACTTCAAAGGACCCGTCGCCATTGAAAGTCAAGGAGGTCCTTCACAACAAAAAGCGCTACATCGTTTGCATAAATACCCGTCAGGCCCGAAAGGATGCCGCTGACCGAGAAGCCATTATCGCTTCTTTAGAAGAGCAACTGAAAAAAGGGCTTAAAAGCCTTGTCGGCAATAAAGGTTATCGAAAGTACCTGAATGTGGATAAAAACAGTGCACGTATTGATCAGAAAAAAGTGAAATACGAGTCACGCTTTGACGGCAAGTGGGTGCTGACGACAAACACGGACCTGCCGTCAGAAAAAATAGCACTAAAGTACAAAGAGTTGTGGCAGGTTGAGCGCATTTTTCGTGATATCAAAACAATGCTTCACACACGGCCTGTTTTTCATCAGAAAGACGAAAACATCAGGGGTCATGTATTTTGTAGTTTTTTAGCGCTGGTCTTGAGAAAAGAACTGGAACGCCGTCTGAATGCTGCTGGACACGTATTTGAGTGGTCTGATATCAAACAGGACCTTAAGGCGCTTCAGCAGGTAACGATTGAAGAGAACGGCAAGCGCTTTTCCATCAGAAGCGAGTTTAAAGGTGTTTGCGGCAAAGTATTCCAGTCGGTCGGAGTCGCCATGCCGCCTTCGATAAAGGAAGTATAACCATTGATAGAAAACCAACCGGTAGTGCCAAGAAAAATTTACCCTACCATAACATATTGATTTTAAACAATATTAAAAATCTAACTGTCAAAGATCAGTTAGGGTAACAGCATATTGTGCTGCCACTGATGCGGCAGCAAGCCCCAACCGGTTTCAGACAACCAAAATTCAGTTACCGGATGAAGATCGTATTGTCAAGAAGGCATTTTGCGATAAATTAGCTAAAAATCAGTTGAAGAGCCGGGACATCCGGAAGATGGTACTCGGGTGAAATTCTTGCCCTGTTAAACCGTGTTAATTTCTTCTGTTTATCTGGGGTGTGCAACAAAACGCGAAATTTATCCCGCCTGTCGAAGATGCCGCAACACGGTGCCCCGTAGGTAGTTTAATATCGTACTGGGGTGGAATTGCTCCGCAGGAGCACCCGAAGGGATTCAACTGGAGCGTATTTCACAAGGACCCCCCTCCTTGTCCTTGTAATTCAAGATTCAAGACCTGCCCCTGTTGGTTTCACCAGTTCAAGCTTTGATCCAGGATCTTTTTAGCTTTAGAATCCCTCCGTATAAAACCAGGAGTCCCCCAAATACCAACGATATCCGGCCCAGATAATCTCCATGTCGAACGAAAAAAGTTTGCCCCTGTCGAAGATGAATCTTTCCTTTGAGGGTCGCCTTTTCCCACCAGCGAGTCTTGGCGATAACCATGCCTTTGGCATTAATAAGCGCAGAAATTCCGGTATTGGCAACTCGAATAAAATCTCGCCGGTTTTCGATGGCCCGAACCGGACTGAAATTGAAGTGGTGCTGATAGCCCGGCGTATTTTTCCACCATCCGTCGTTGGTGATCATACTGATAAAGCCCTTTTCTTTGGGCAGGTTTCGTGAGCTGTAGGGTCCGAATATGGATTCAAAGCAGACGATCGGCAAGATGGTAACCGAAGCGTCAGGCAATACAAAAATAGATCTCCCTCGACGATTGCTGTAGGTGCCGGTATATCCGCCAAGCTCCAGGGAGTATTTCCCCAGAAAGCCCAGATATTGCACAAAGGGCATGCGCTCGAACAGGGGCACTAACTTGGTTTTGTGATAGAACTGGGGTGCAGCTGCAGAACCTGACGGCAGAAAAAGCGCCGTATTAAAAGCTTCGTAGTAAAAATTTTTCTCACGATTGAATCGACTTCCAGGAGGAATGTCTTCATCGCTGAGTTTAAGGTAGCTGTGTACGCCCAAAAGAATATTCAGCTTTGGATATTTTTTCCGAAATTCCAACAAATTTCGGTAGTAGATCGATGCTGAAGGATCTCTCTCGTCAATCTGCTCGACAATGAGAGTTTCGGGACCAAACAGATATTGGGTTTCATCATCGACAATAGCATCTGCCTCTCTGAAGAACTCCTCCATGTGTTGCGCATAATTTTTCGGATCGAATTTTACCGTATATGGATCCAGGTTGGGCTGAATCAGCGCTATATTGACTGTTTCTCCTCCCTCTTCAACGTTTTGAAAAATTTGATAGGATGCAAAGATGGGAATAAGAAAGAGCATCAGCGTTATTGCGACAGCAGGAGCAATTGAACCCGAGCTTTTTTTTCGATAAGTGTCGTACACCTTCAAAGATGCAAAGTTGATCAGTATGATCCAGAGCGTCCCACCACGAACACCGGTAAACTCGTACCATTGGATGAGCTTTGGGGCTGTGACAAGTGCATTGCCTAGATTGAGCCAGGGCCAGGCCAGGTCCCAGGATAGATGAAAATGCTCGTATCCCATCCAAATGAACAGAAAAGGAAGCAACAGCGGAATTCTCAGGATAGTCCGGATACGGCTGGCCAGCCAGAAAAAAAGAGCCTGCAGCAGTGAATTTGCGAAAATGATGAGAATGGCTCCCACCAATTGGGCCTGGGTAATCCACCAGGTTCCCAGGATATTCCACAGCAGAAAACTGACAAAGGCGTAGTTGAATATGGCGTAGGGGTTTGCCTGATGCCGGGTTCCCTCTTCCACTAGCAAAAGGG
>NZ_JAZFTO010000366.1:0-2962 GCF_036446775.1 Candidatus Desulfatibia sp. | reverse complement strand
GGGCTAATAGTCTCATTATGAACAAACCAAAGTACCATCTCCAGGACTTAAGAGACTTCTTTGATAGCAACAGAATCGCCACTCTTGATCAGCTCAAGTCGGCAGTCGGAAATCCGGCTCGCAGCACACTGTTCCGGAAATTGGCACAGCTGGAGTACCTGAGCAGCTATTCGCATCGGGGCAAATTCTATACTCTCCGATCGATCGCGCAGTTTAGCGAACCTGGGATTTGGTCTTGCCGATCGGTTTGGTTTTCACGCTTCGGTAATCTGCTTCAAACTGCAGAAGCCCTTGTTAATCGGTCTGAGGCCGGTTACAGTGCCGCCGAACTCAAGGATGTTTTGCATGTCAAGACTAAGCATGCGTTGACCCATCTGGTACGTTGTGACCTGCTTGAACGCAAAATATTCAGCTCGGTCTACGTCTATCTATCTGTTGAGAGCGCTGTTTGCCGTAAGCAAGAAAGAGCTCGCAAAGTTCGTTTAGAGCGATCTTTTGCATCTGTTATCGTTACCAATCCGGACCTGGCTGTGGAAGAAGCCAAGGCCATAGTCGTTCTTTTTTGCAGTATGCTCGATGAACGGCAACGCAGGCTATACGCCGGGCTTGAATCGCTAAAACTGGGCCACGGTGGTGACCTGCACATCGCTTCGCTGCTTGGAATGGATCCTCATACCGTAGCACGTGGGCGACAGGAATTGATCAGCGGGGATTTGAGTTCCAAAAAGATCCGGGCAGCAGGAGGAGGCCGGATTTTGCAGGAAAAAAAACTCCCGAAATCCTAGACGCGATTGCCGTCATTATGGAACATGAAACCGCCGGTGATCCGGTTAGCGGATGCAAATGGACTCGCAAGACCACTGGTAAAATCGCCCAACAATTGAAGCGCGCAGGCATCCGGGTATCGGCCAAAACAGTAGGCAGATTGCTAAAGCAAATGAACTTTTCTCTACGATTGAACCTTAAATGCCTTGAATCCGGACAGAGCAAACCGCCCGATCCCCGGCAGCGAGACCTGCAGTTCCGCTATATTCGCGGCCAGATACGTAGCTACAAAGCCAATGCAATGCCTGTGATCAGCGTTGATACCAAAAGCCGTGAACTGATAGGACCGTTCCATCAAGCCGGACGCAAATGGAGCCAAGAACCGATACAGGTCTTGGATCATGATTTTCCCTCTGATTCCAAAGGCGTCGCGATCCCCTACGGAATCTATGACCTTACACGAAATGAGGGCTATGTATGCGTAGGCACCAGCCGGGACACTTCTGAGTTCGCCGTAGATTCTATTCGTACATGGTGGCAAAAGGCTGGCTCACGCCACTACCCTGATGCCGACCGCTTGCTCGTTCTCGCCGATTGCGGCGGGAGCAATGGCTACAGAATCCGTCTTTGGAAACAGAAGTTACAGGTCGCCCTTTGCGACCGCTTCGGTCTTCAGGTCAAAGTATGTCATTATCCGCCCGGTTCCTCCAAGTGGAATCCCATCGAACACCGTATGTTTTCCTTCATAAGCAACAACTGGGTAGCGCAACCTTTGCTTGATTACGAAACTGTGTTGAAATTCATTCGTACCACTAAAACTTCGATGGGACTGAAAATCCGCGCTTCCCTTATTAACAAACATTACCCCAAAGGGGAAAAGGTGTCTGACCAACAAATGCGGCAGATCGTTTTGAAACGGTATACTCAACGACCAAATTGGAACTACTCGATCTCACCATCAAAAATGTGAATTTATTTTTACGCGAGCCCTTAGGCGATTTTATATATTGACAAATAAAAACATTATATCATTATATACCAAAAAAATATGGATCACTTTTTCAGATCGCGGAAGTGCGCAGCTTACTGGTGAGGCTCCCGGACTTCAAATCCGGTGTGGGGCGCTAAAACCGTCCCGGGTGGGTTCGATTCCCATGCACTTCCGCCAATTACTTTAACTTTTCCAGTTGCTTATCTATATCCCCTACCCCGCTATACTACCAAGAAACTACCAAGAAATTTCGTATGGAGAGTCTCGCATAACTTGCATGGTAGGTCAAGTTTGATTGCTCGACTGATTGTCCGAGATATCAATCATACGCAAAGGACGCATCAGATACATAGCGTTTTGTATCCGCCTTTGTGTCCGGTTGATTAAAACAGAGGGGGGAGGATTTATCGACGGATTTATTATCCCGCAACCCTAATATATCCATGCCTTGCACGAAACAGGGGGCCATCTTATCGAGCGAACATATTTTAACAAACCGAATATCAGAATATATTTATTATTGTGTCCCCAGAGAAGCCATAAAAGTGTAATTACAGTAAACCCTAATTCCCAATAAAATAGTAATAATATCATAATTACAGAATTTTACACATCACACAACTGTAATCAATACACCTGTCAAACTGTCCATCCAGCATAATTAAAATCACAGAAAAACATAGCGTTAGTAGCAGAAATAACGGTGTATTCCAGCATCGGAACAGTTAGTATCCAGCTCCTATAATCATTTCTCTAACCCACCAATTGCCACATCAGATTGACAGTGATAAAAATCTTGTATAAAAGCATACTTGCGATATGCTGAAACTGTTTTAGGACATAATCAGTTGGTAATGACCTTTATCAAAAAGACATTTAGTTGGATAATACTATCCATTCATAAAAAACCGTCTTCATTGCCCGTAATTTTGCCATGACCAGAATAAATAATTACACCAAAGAATTTATCATCAAACACCGTGATATATTGGTGTGCCTGTTTCTCGTTATGGCTACCCTTGCTGTTTATTGGCAAGTACAAAACTATGGTTTTGTTTTTGACGACATTCAGTACATCACTGAAAATCATCATGTTCAAAAAAATTTTACATTAGATAGTATAATCTGGGCATTCACTACTATTCATGCGAGCAATTGGCATCCCTTAACATGGCTATCACATATGCTGGACTATCAGTTCTACGG
>NZ_JAZFTO010000365.1:0-11921 GCF_036446775.1 Candidatus Desulfatibia sp. | reverse complement strand
CTGCCAAGAGGTCCCTGTCACCGCCGGTGGTACCCATGACAAAGGGCAAATTATGCTTGCAATAAAACTCGGCATTGCTGTTGACCGCCGGAGGGAGACTAAAATCCACACTGATAAATGGGCCGCTGTTTTCTTTGATGGCGCTAATGGCCTGATTTCTGTCCTGCGGTTGAATCAGAGTGAAGGCAACAGAATCAATGGTCGTTTCGGTTGCAGTGATTTCGGGACCGGTCAGCGATTGGGAGATCAACTCAAACCGGTTGTCGTTGAGCGTGTGTTGAACAACATTTGAGGCCATATTGCCGGGCAGGCCGTTGACCATAACTTTTATCGGGTTCATTTTGTACCTCCAAATTTGATGGATCCATAGTATTAGAATTCATCGCGTTTTAGGTTTAAAGTGATATTTTTTTCTGCCACTAAGGCACCCAGGCAGGAAGACAAAAAATCGAATATTTCCTTTGTGTCTTGGTGACTTCGCGGCAAATGTTTTTTGGTTTCATAATGCTTTCATATAGCATATACCAGAAACGCCGTGTTCTTACAAATCAGAGTTTATACCTTATCAACAACGGCCTTAAGGTTGTGAAGTTCCGAGTTCTTGAAAATGGCAAGGTTATGCTTCAATGACCGTACAGCTTTGGGGATGTATTTTTCAAAATAGGTTTGGCCCTTAATACGACTCAAATAAGCGAAGGCCCCCAGAATCTGAAGGTTTCTTGTTACAGCGCAGAATTTATAACCAAGGCGGAATTTTTCCGGATCAATATGAATTAAAGCTGAAAGCTTTTCCACACAGTAATCGAGAAGCTGCTTTTGCACAGGGTAGGGGAGTTCAACATAGGGGTCGATCAGCAGTGATGCCAGATCATACTGAATCGGTCCGGAGCGCCCACCCTGGAAATCAATAAAGTAAAATTGATTGTTGTTAACCATAATATTGCGGGACTGCAGGTCCCTGTGCATAAAACCGTTGACTGCAAATTCAAGGGCATTGTCCGCCAGGTACATAAAATCGTCTTTAAGATTTTCAAAATTAAAGTTCATTCCCAGGTATTTGTTTAAAAAGGCTTCAACAAAATAGCGGCATTCCTTATCGAGAATAAGGTCCCGGCTATATTTTTCAGTTTGATACGTCCACGCCGGATCAAAGCCTTGGGCGCCGTCAACAGACTGTTTTAAGACAAGATCGATAACCGCTTTGTAGTTAGAGACGATCCGGTGCGGGTTTTCAGTATTTTGGATGAAATTCTGAAAGTTGGTATCCCCCAGATCTTGCAGAAAAACCAGACCGGAAAACGTATCAGCCAAATAGATCCTTGGAACCGGTATGTCTTTGTCATGCAGATGCCTGCCGATCAACACAAACGCATCGGCTTGGCTGGTTGTGCTTTTTGGCCGGATGCCGTGGTCCACCATCACCAGGGATCGATTTTTCAAATTTAGGCGGTACCAGTTGCGGTCTGAGCCGTCTCCCTTGATTTGACGGCAGTGAATGTTGTTGTTCAGGGGACCCGAAAAGGCCTGCTGAAAAGCCTTGGGCGCCATTTTATCAAAAGTGGTTTCCTGGTACCTTGGCGGCGTTCCGATATCTTTCCAGTAACAGTTCTTTGAAATAAAAGCACATATTTTGCCGGTTGATGATATCAGTTGTGTGTATAGGTCGATGATGCTTGAAAATTCTTTGTCAGGGATCAAATCGAGAATTTCCGGATTGACAACATGTATTCCGGTAAAGGCGAGAGTTCTGGCCTGGTTGCCGCAGGCCTGGTCTTTGTGATCTTTCTTCTTTTCCTTCAGCCGGGAGTTTGCAGAGATAAAGGCCGGCTTGGGGGATGGCGCGGAAGTAAAACTCTGATCGAGAAAACCTTTAACAAGACCTTTCTCATCAATCGATACGGTGTTGAACTCCGGGTCGTCATGCAGGACCAGTGTTACCGGATGGGGATGATTCAAATGGAAATCATAGACATTTTTCAAGTCTATATCCGTAATAATGTCGCTGTTGATGACCATAAAGGGGCTGTCATCCCAGAAGTCGGCGACATTTTTTATGGCACCGCCGGTACCTAAGATTATGGGTTCGTGGCGGGTCAGTACCGGAATCGTATATTCCTGCGATGCGATGAAGTCATCGATTTGTTGATGCAGGTGATGGGTGTTGATAATAATCGCTTGGCAGCCGGCCTGCTGCAAAGCGTGAATGATGATATCCAGCAGCGGGCGCCCGGCAATGGGAAATAGCGATTTGGGCAGGTTTGCAGTAAAGGGCAGGAGCCTTGTTCCAAAACCTGCCGCAAGGATTAATGCTTTCATTATTTAAAAACCGTTTTAAGTGTTAGGTTTTAAGTTTTAAGTGTCTGTTAAAACATTAATTTATGTTTACCTAAAACCTAAATCTTAAAACTAAATTGATCGGTTATAGGTTCAGGGTTCTAGGTTCAAAGGTTATAACATCCTGACATTACTTAACGTTACAACTCAATGTCAGGATTGGTCTCTTGCACCCATTGGGTGAAAACTGCTTGCCGCCTCTATTGAGGCGTAACTCTTTTGAATTGAGCCTGTTAGGGCTCATCAACCCGGAACCTTGAACGTTGAACCGCTCAACCTAGATCAGAGATAATTATTATATCTCTGGATTGCATCGGCATAGTATTCAATCTTTTCATAATCATCCGAACCTTTGACACCGTTGGTGGTGAAGAAATCTACGCCGTTGCAGTAATTGATTCTGGAAAGTGCTTCTTTGCGTTCAATTTCCTTTTGTTTATACATACGCTGTCCGATGGCATCAATTTTTTTCAGACGGTCTTTTGGTTTAATGGAATTTTGAGAGTGTTGCTTGAAAAAGTCTAATGCAATCCAGTAAGATTCAAAATAGGTTTTCAGGAAACTTGCAAAAAATTTGAGTTTTCGAAAACCTGAAGAGGTAAGATTGTAAGTGTCCGGCAGGACGGGATGGGGCATCAGGATGGCGTCGTCTATGAAATATTTCAGATTTTTACGGACATAGTCTTCCGGAGTGCGGTCAACGTCATAAGCAAATTCATATTTAAAAAAATACTGAAGGAATTTGTAGTCGGCATGCAGATCAGAGGCTGAAAACTGAAACGCATCTTTAACCAGGATTGAAAGTGCGGTAATTGCCGCCGGTACAAAGAAGGTGATACAGTTATTTTTATAATATTCAAGGTTGGACCGTTTGTTTTCATTTACTTTAAAAAGACCATCCGTAGGTGGGGACTCTTTATCTCTGGTGATACGCTCGATAAATTTCCTTTGAACATAAGTGTCCAGGGTATTTTCGACGGCATGCACATGATCGAAGAGAAGTGTGTCGGCCAGTGTGGCTTCGCAGGCATACAAATGATTCATATATGTATCAACATGCGACATTAGATGCGCATAAGTAAAACTTTGCTTGGAGCAGTTCATAACAGCGGCTGCCACCAGGGCATGCGGCGTAACAACCGAAACCCGGTTTATGGCGTTGGTGATTCTGTACCCCAGATTACGGCAAAGAACATTAAGCTCCTTGGGCGGCATTTTCTCTATGGGCGTACCATACTGCTGCAAAACGCTTTTAATAGAGATGGGATCATGAAACTGGACATAGATCCTGCCGTACCTTTTTTTCAAAAATTTTCGGGCTTTGATAATTTGCAAAAGGCTTTCGGGTTGTTTTTGCTCCCCTTCAATTTCATTAAGATATGAGCTTTCCTCCAGGACCCTGTCGTATCCTATGAAAATCGGTACAAAGATCATATTTTCACAGGCCTTGTTTTTATAAGCGTCGAGAAGGATTGAGAGCAATCCCAGTTTGGGTAGAATTAATTTGCCGGTTCGGCTGCGCCCGCCTTCAATAAAAAATTCTATGTTAAACCCTTCCTTCAGCAGGGTGTGAATGTATTCTGTAAACACTTTTGAATACAATACTGCTCCTCGAAAGGTTCGCCTGATGAAAAAGGCGCCCGCTCCTCTGAACAGCGGTCCCAGGGGCCAGAAAGAAAGGTTTTTCCCCGCAGCCACAAGTGGACACGGCATATTGTTATGGTACAGCAGATAAGATAATATCAGGTAATCGATATGGCTCTTGTGGCATGGCACTAAAATTAGCGGTCCTTTTTGCGACATGCTTTTAACTTTGTTGAGCTCTTCTTTATTGACCGTAACCCCGGTAAACATGGTCTTTAAGAACCATGTTATCACGACTGAATATATTTTTATCAAGACCACATTATAATTGGCGGCAATTTCATCAATAAAGGCATCTGCCTTTTTGTGCACTTGCTGCAAGGGGATATCGCGTGTTTTTGAATGCTGCGCCATGAACTTTTGAAGGCGTTCTTTTGTGAGGATATTTTGTTTCA
This sequence comes from Candidatus Desulfatibia sp., assembly GCF_036446775.1. Lineage (NCBI taxonomy): Bacteria > Pseudomonadati > Thermodesulfobacteriota > Desulfobacteria > Desulfobacterales > Candidatus Desulfatibia > Candidatus Desulfatibia sp. Next base: position 7,548 of record NZ_JAZFTO010000365.1, on the reverse strand, counting down.
GCTCTTCCCTGGTTTTAAGGACCGGCCCCGTAATGGTCTGGCGATGTCGATTGATTTGACGAAGCAGGTCGCGCCTCAGGGCCAGGGCTTGATATTCAATATCTCTGGCCTGGTTTTCGGGTTGCTTAAGAAAGGTCTTCAGATTAAACGGTTCTGAAACCTCCACGAAAACCTTGCCGGAATTTTTGAGCAGTATTATCAGACGCCTGAGTTTGCCCGGATTCTCTTTAGTCCCAAACAGGGCGTCGATTATGCTGGGGGTAGACTTTTGGGGGTTTTTATCAAAGAAGATAGGTTGAGGAACAATAAATATGGGACGGTCGATCGCTTGCTGGACTTCTATAAGATAGCGGAGCGGATCTGGTTTGGCTTTTACAAATCTACGATGAAAACCCTTTTTTTCCACCAGTGAAAGCAGCGCCGTTCGTCCACCGATTAGTTCCTTGCGAATATATCCGTTGCGATAAGGATCCGGAAACGACAGGTTGGAGAAAAAATAATCGAGATGCGCCAGAAAAACCTTAAAAAGGTGTGACAGCGGCTGCCAGATAAGAATGTTATAGTCAAAGCCCAGTTGAGGATATGGCAGGCCTTCCTGCTTATAGCGCGTGTAAAAAAAGAGGTAATTAAAATAGCTTTTGTGTTTGTAGGTATAAACAATAATACCTTCTTTTTGAAGAACTTTAAGTTTCCGGGTCTGTTCTTTGGAAACTGTTACGCCGGAAAAGAAGGTTTTGAGCATAAATGATGACAAAAAACCGATATCTTCCGGCAGCCGGCATAGATAATGATCGTGGGTATTCTGAAGGACGGAATTTATCCTTGCTTTTAGTTTTATCCTAAGATGCGCTAACTTTAATTTAATCCATGCTGTCATGACGTTTATCCAAGGTCGCTTAGCCATCTATAGTTGACGGCGTCGTAAAAAGTCGAATTTATCAAAAGTGTAATTTAACAAATCTTAATTTTGATTGCAATCATTCATTTTCCGGCGCTGATTATTATAAAAAAAGAAAGTGAATCCACGTTATTATATATTTAAAGAGGCTAATTCAGCATTCGTGTTGAATTTACTTTAAAATATGCCCATATCGAGAAAATTAAGCTTGCGTTACAAAATTTGTTATGCTATTTCATAGATTCTTATTCAGGAAAGGTTCTCCATGATGTTTTTTTCGCCGGTATAAAACAGCTATAACGGCTTTAGATGTAATTCTATAAAAATTTATAGCAAAATTAAATTTAATTAAAGGAGGATGGGTTTATATGAAAACTTTAATTGGTGGGGCGGTAGCAGCTGTTTTGGGTCTCATTGGCATGTCAGTATGGTGGAAACCTTTTTTGCAGCTTTTAGCCGGTGCTATCCCGGTTACCCTGCTGCTTGGAGGTGGATTGGCGCTTTATCTGGGCTTTGACGAGCTCAAAGATACCTGGAAGAAAGATGAACCATCTTTTGATACTCCGGTAACTTCTGATGATTCTGAAAAATACAAACAGGAAATCGACGATCTCAAAAAAGAGATTGAGACGCTGAAGACAGAAAAAGCCTAACTAGAAGCGCTTTACGTAAAATTATAAACTTTAAGCCTGCAAAACAAGCGCCCCGTCCAATTTGAGGCGGGGTGCTTATTTATTTGCGGCCGAAGTTGCCAGTAAGTCCGCCTTTTCGTTGCCCTCGATACCAGCATGCCCTTTTACCTTGATGATTTTCAGATCCTTGAACTTTGCAATCGTTTTTCTAATGGATCTTACCATCTCCGTATTTTTCTTTGCCTTCCATCCTAATGTCAGAACACCGTAGGCATAGCTGCTGTCGGTGAAGACGCGTACCGGCAGATCGGTATTTTTTAGTTCCAGCAGCCCGGCTCGAATGGCTTCAAGCTCTGCAATATTATTAGTTGCCATACCGATATTACGCGATATCTCTTTTTGGTGTTTCCCATACAGCAGGAAAACGCCGATTCCGGAAGGGCCGGGATTCCCGCAAGATGCTCCATCAGTATAAATACATACGGCACCATCGTATGCGGTGGCATCGAAGGTTTCCGTCTCTTGAGCGCTTTTCGTTTTAGGAGGCTTTTTTGCAGATTTTTTCTTGGAAGGAACTTTGGTTTCAGGTTGGGATGATTCAATCGATGTTACTTTATTTTGATGGACCCAGTATTCGTAATCCTGATCCAGCTGGTATTTGATCAATACCTTGTTGTTTTTGACAACCGGTTTTCCACTCTGATCGGTTGCCAGCCAGACCTTGTTCTCCTTAAAACGCATCCGCTTCCATTTTGGTTGGTCATTTGTCATTGGTCACTTGCCATTCGTCATTTATCAAAAAGGTTATTCTCCCGATTAGTTGATGCAAAGGGTTCAAGGGTTCAAGGGGTAGAGTGCTTTTTTTCTAACGATTCTTAAGCATATCCCTCGAACCCCTGAAGCCCTGAACCCCTGAACCCTGAACCCCTGAACCCTGAACCCTGAACCCTGAACCCGTGAACGGTTACGTATAAAGATGATATTTCCGGCTCAGTTCTATGAATGCATTCAAATCGCTCTGCCAGGATGCTTCGATATCATTGATGTCGTCAAAATTCTCAAGACGCTTGCGGATATCCTTGTCGCCGATGATAAGGTCAATGGGATTGCGGTCGAATTCATATTCATAAGGCCCAGACTTCCACTCGAAGCGGTCGCGATGATGAAATCTGACCGCCTGAATCAGTTTCAGGGTAGTAATATACGGTTTGAATTTGTACGGGTCGGTGATGTGTATCTGAAACCCCTGGCACAGCGTACGTGCCCATTTGTTGGAAGTAGGCTCAAAAGCCGCCGGTCTTAAAACTGCGCCGGGCAGCCGGCCTTCTTCCAGCACCGCAAGTATCGGTTTTATATCGATATAGGGTGCGCCGAACAATTCGAACGGCTGGGTGGTCCCCCTTCCCTCGGAGACGTTGGTCCCTTCCCACAACACCTGGCCGGGATAAACCACGGCGGTTGCCGGTGTCGGCAGATTAGGCGACGGTGCGATCCAGGGCAGGCCGGTATCGGTGAAATACATAGCCCGGTTCCAGCCTTGCATAGCAATAACTTCAAGATCGCACCCGATGCCGTATTCATCGTTGAACAGGCCGGCAAGCTCGCCGATGGTCAGTCCGTGGCGCATGGGTATGGGATAGCGTCCCACGAAAGAAGCGCATGCGGCCGTCAGGCAGTTGCCTTCGACCATGCTGCCGTTGATGGGATTGGGCCGATCCAGAACCAGAACTTTTTTGCCGAACCTTTGGGCGGCTTCAAGGCAGTATGACATTGTGTAAATGAAGGTGTAAACGCGAGTTCCGGCATCCTGGAGATCAACGATAAGGGTGTCGATGGGCTCGAACATGGTTTTATCGGGAATGCGGGTGCGGCCGTAAAGGCTGTAAACAGGAATATCTAAAACCGGGTCGATCATATCGTCCGATTCGATCATGTTGTCCTGTTTATCGGCAAAAAATCCGTGCTGGGGAGCATACAAGGCCTTGAGTTGTCCCGGGAGTTGTCGATTGATCAGTTCGCGGGCATGGCCAAAATTTCTGTCCACCGCAGCATGATTGCACAAAAGCCCTAAGCGATGGCCGGATAACCATGCGGGGGGTGCTTCGACAAAATTCTCAAGCCCGGTCTTAACACGCGCCATGTTAAAATCTTTTTCCTTAGTTGAAAATTTGAGATTTTTGTGGCAAAAAAATTATAACGCCACTTGATGACTTTCGGATTTTACATCATGGTAAAAAATACATGAGGATATATTGCTGGTCAAGGCATATATTTAGTAAAGAAAAGACCACAAACAAAATAAAACTGCCGTAAATGGCAAATACTTGCATCAACTCCGGCGGACCGAATTTCTTCCCGACCAGCCAGGTAATGCCCAAAAGGATACAAATATCCAGGGCTTTCTGGCCGATATTAAATAATGGTGCGTTTTGTCTGAGGATGTTCAGGGGTTCAGGGGTTCAGGGGTTCAGCCGCCTGCGCTGAAGCTGAACGTGAGATCGGCTTGAAAGTTAATGCCGAAGTCGAGCATGCAACTTGAGATAAAGCGATTTTTAAGGAAGACCGGCCTGACGCCATAAATTGGCTTGATTTTGGGCAAATTTATTGATTTTTGGGCAAATTTATTGATAAAGATGAATGAGTAAAAAATCGTAAAAAAGGAGTCATAAGTTATGCAGCAAAATATATCACAAAAAAATGTAAGGCTTAATATTCAGATCCCTTTTGAACTTAAAAATAAACTTTCACGTATATCTGCGTTGGAAGGTAAAAAGGTTTCTGCTTTGGTTCGCGAATCAATTGAGGTCAAAATAGAACAAATTGAAAAAAAAATATTTGAGGAAAAGATGAAGCGTGCGTATATAGATCTGGCGCAAGAGAATAAGGAAATTTCTCAAGATTTCAAATATGTTGATGCCGAAAACCTTTAATGAGGTAAACTTATGGCTGTCCCAAAAGTCTTTCTGTGCCAAATCCCTCTGCCCGAGCTGCTTTTTGAAGGCGTAGGTCGAAAGTAGCCAAGGTTAATTCCGGAATTTCAGATTGTAGACGTTTTGACGTGGAAAGGTGCCACAGGTCAGCCCCACGCAAAGACCATTTCTCTGATAGGCTCTTTTGAGTCTCCCATTCCGGCGAGGCTGTAAGGCGGCGCCAGGGGCCTTGCTCCAGCATTTCATAGCTCACCGACACTAAAGGATCAGAGAGAATCCGATCCTTTTTCATGCGGGCGATAACCGCACAAACTTCTGAATATGCAAGCGTGGAGATAAAATGGACGCCCTCAACCTCTGCCCATGCTATTGCTCTTTCACTGTGGCTGTCTTTAAAAAGCGTCGATAAAATGGCAGAAGCGTCCCAGTAAATTACCTGTAAATCGTTAGGCACTGTTTCGATCCTCTTTCAGGATACTTTGGGCAATGTTATTTGGAACCGGGATAGGGGAAGGAAGTTTTTTCCGTTTTTTTTGAGAAAGCGTTTCTAAAACGCCCATATCCTCAAGATTTTTAATTCGGGCAGAAAGAGGCAGATCTTGTGGATCGATTGGAACAATTTTCCCAACCGGTCGTCCCCTGTCCGTTAAAATAACCTCTGCTCCGTTGCGAACCATCTTTATATATTTGCTCAGGTGGATTTTGGCATCTCGAATGCCAACGCGGGTTAATTGCATAAATACCTCCTAAGGTAACCATTGTAACCACTTAGCGATGTAATTATTGTAACCACATAAATGGGGAGTGTCAAGGTCAAACTGAAAACACAATCAAGTCTATCCCTGGCCCAGACCTGGATTTGCAAGTTTGCATCTTTGGGTCTGGCTTATATATTTTACAGCATCCTTAGTATGTTCTATGGAAGTCGCGCTCTCCGAGGCGTAGGCTCATGTCTCTACGAGCCGGAGGCCAGGGCGGGCCTGTTATCCTGTCAAAGATAGCTGAACTGTTACAATTATACTTATATAGTGTGCCTATATTTTGCCCGCAGGGCTGGTGGCTAAAGAATATTCCTGTGGTCCTCCGATCTCTGACCTCCGTCTTTTCCTAACCCCAATTATTTTGAATGTCCTTTCATCACTCATTTTTTAATCTGCGCTAATCTGCGTAATCTGTGGACCCTTTCATCACCCATACTTTATTTAATCTGTGGAAATCTGCGCCTGCCCCGTGCAATTCACGTCAGTGACAGCGAAGCGTATTTCACTGGGGTAATCTGTGGATCTCCGATCTCTGACCTCTGTCTTTTCCTGCCCCCAACTCTTTGCAACTCTTTACTCTCATTCTGATATTTGGCCTTGACAGGATTCAGCGGAATGTTATCCTTACCATAAGGTAAGGATTTTTATCAACACACAAGACTATGAGGTGAAAAAATGATAACCGGTACAATATCCTCAAAAGGCCAAATCACAATACCCAAAAAAATCAGAGAGTTGCTTAAGGTGGGAACCTCTGACAAGCTTGTTTTCATCCCTCTTGAGGAAGGCAAAGTTATGATTACCAGCAAACAAAACCCGGCAGCCCTGCTTTTCGGTATGCTGAAACACCGGAGTCCGGCAAGACCTGTTTCCTTGGAAAAAATGGACTCTGCAATACGGAGAAAGCGTGCAAAAAGGGGCCCGCAATGATCGCTCTCGATACCAACGCCCTGGTCCGAATGCTGATTGAAGACGATGAGAACCAGGCTGAGATAGTTCAACAAGTTGTTGCGTCAGCCGAAAAGAATTCTGTGCAAATAATTATCTTATCAGAGGTTCTCATAGAAACAGTGTGGGTTCTAGAATCAGTCTATCGATGCACAAGAGAGGATATCTCTCAATTTTTGGATAACCTTATTTCCACCTCAACTTTTACCTTTCCGGATTCCGCTGTTATCCGCGATGTTGCTAAGCAATATAAGAAAGGAGGAGACTTCGCAGACCTCTTAATCGTTGCCCAAGCCAGGAAATGCCAGGCAAAAAAGTTCTTCAGTTTTGACAAGAATCTTCAGAAGATATTTCCTCATTATGTGGTCGAAAAGCTCAACCAAGCTGATCTATAAGGTTTTTTACAGATGAAGCCTTGAAACAATTGAGAGCAACCAAATTTATTCCAATAAAAAACCCGGCCTCTGCGGGGGCAAATGGGTGACCCCATTTCCATTTTTAGGATGTTTTCCACTTGACAGGTGTAATGACCATGGTATACTGACCATGGTCATTATGGTATTATATCTCAAATATATTTAATTGGAGTCTCGACATGGACAATGTAATATCGAAATCGAAATTCAAACCTCATGCCTTGAAGTATTTTCGTTATGTAGAAGAGACAGGCAAAGAATTAATCATCACTGACCACGGTAAACCGACCTTAAAAATTGTACCGTTTTCAGAAGATCCTTTGGAATCCCTAAAAGCGCTCCGAAATTCAGTGATCAAGTACGAAGATCCGACCGCACCTGTAGGATTGGAAGACTGGGAGTCTTTAAAATGATTATCCTGGACACTCACACTTGGCTCTGGTGGGTAAGCAATCCTGAAAACCTTTCTCTGCCTGCAAGAAAAATAATTGACAGTACTGTAGAGAATGATGAAATTTTGATCTCATCCATAAGCGCCTGGGAGGTCGCCCTACTGGTAGCCAAAAGACGTTTACAACTTACAATAGAGGTAAGTGACTGGATTGCCAAATCAGAAAGATTGCCGTTTGTTAAATTCATCCCAATTGACAACGCTATTGCCGTTAAATCTGTTTCCTTGCAAAAGCCCTTTCACAGCGACCCTGCGGATCGCATTATCGTTGCTACCGCTACCACAATTGGAGCATCCTTAGTCACGAAAGATGAAAGAATATTAAACTACCCACATGTTGAAACGATCTGGTAGGTAATCGGCGCCCAATTTTTTAATCCACAGATTTCGCAGATTACACAGATTACAATGAATACGCGATTAAGGTTGCGGAATCTGTCGGGTTAAATTCCCCGCAGCTTGCTGCGTTAAGATAGAAAATATCATTTGTTGATACCCCGTGGCTTGCCGCG